>DMKD01000122.1 GCA_003454605.1 Spirochaeta sp.
GCATCGGGAATGTCTGTGAAAGACATTTCTGACCATGCTGATTCGGTAACCTTTTGCCTCTCAAAAGGACTCGGCGCGCCAGTCGGCAGCTGCCTCTGCGGAAGCAGCAGCTTTATAGCAGAAGCACGCAGGATAAGGAAATTGCTGGGCGGCGGAATGAGGCAGGCTGGAATTCTTGCTGCGGCCGGTATCTATGCGCTTGAAAACAATGTTGAACGCCTTGCGGAGGATCATGCCGGTGCGAAGAAAATTGCAGCAGCGCTTGCAGACTGCAGCTGGGCGGAGCTTGATCCGGCCGGTGTTGAAACAAATATTATCTTTTTCAGAACAGTCGGCATTGATGCTGACAGCCTTGTGAGCAAACTTGCTGAAGCCGGCATTCTCAGCGGTGCCGATGGAGCCGATATGATACGGCTTGTTACAAGCCTGGCAGTTGACAAGGAAGACATTGATGAGATTTGCAGAGTAATTCGGCAGCTATAGGGTTATATGCATGAATAACATGTGTATAACCCTCAGATTTAGTTGATAATACGAACATTTCTACATGCGCACAAATCAGACCTATGGGCTGCAGTCTAATCCTCAGCCTGATAAAAGTTCTCGTAGCCCGGATACATCATCTTTTTGACCGCGATTCTTTCTGGAATTGTAAAATATTCTGCGGTACCGCTGGTCACTATCTTATCTTTTTCATCGTATATATCCACATCAACTACAGCAATATTTTTCTTCATCTCTCTCAGACGGCCTCGCAGAGTAATCTTACCCCGGTTGGTGTACACAGGTCCTGAATAATTTACTTCGAGTTTTGTTGTATAACCCGCTGTCTTTAGCTTGATGAAAACAACCCAGGCCGCAAGTTCATCAATCAGGGTGGCCCGGACACCGCCGTGCAGGATATAATTGTAACCCTGAAAATGATCCGGCGCATCCCAGAGTGAAACAACCTCATCACCGTCCTCATAAAATTCCATTTTAAGGCCGCTTTCATTGTGCGGCGCACAACCGAAGCAGCAGTAGTCTTTTCCGCCGATAAACGGATTATTAAGTTTTTTCATATTGAGATTTTACTAGCCTCAATTGGTTTTTTCAAGATACCGGAAAAACAGTAATATGATTGACCGTACATTATTAGTGTGTTATTTTATACACATGAAAACAAGAACTAATGTCAGTATTGATAAAAACATCTTCGAGGCCTCAAAAGCACATAATATTGTTCTATCAAAACTTCTCGAAAACGCCGTCAGAGCAGAAATTGCAAGATTAGAGGAAGAAACCTGGAGAGAAGATAACAGGGACGCTATTGGTTCCTATAATAAATACATTAAAGAAAACGGAGTTTTCAGTGAAGAGTTGAGAACATTCTGATGGTTCAATTTGATATAGTTAAAAACAGGAAAAAAAGAAATGATGTTGAGTTTTTAATCAATCTGCAATCTGAATCTGTATCCCTGCTTGATACCAGAATTGTTGCACCCTTAAGACAAGCTGATAACTTCGAAGATAAAATGATCAGTAATGTCCATTTTTCACTAACTGTAAACGGTGAAAGTTATATTGCTTTTATTTCCGAATTGGCCGCAGTACCGACAAATATACTTGGCGAATGTGTCGGTAATGCAGAAAACTGTAGAACCGAGATTATTTCCGCGATAGACCTTTTATTTACCGGATTTTAATTAAATGGATTAACTACCCGGATTCCGGAATAATACTGCCCCGTATTTAAGTCTTCCGAATAAATCTCAGTACATCCTGCATTTTCCGCATTACTGATTATGCACGCATCCCAGAACGAAATATGATAGGTTTCAACGATTTCTATTGCCCGTCGAATCATTTCAACCGACTGCCTTACAACTTCAAACGACTCAAGCAGCCTGGTTTGCCGTAAGACAGCTCCCGAATCCTGATTGAGTTTATTCAATGCAACTGCCGCATACTCTTGAATCACCTGAGTCGAGACTACACCATTACCGAATCCCATCAATTGCTGAACTATTGATATGGCCTGCTCCTGTTTTATCTTGTCGCGCCCGTCATTCGCATAAATCAATATGTTAGTGTCGATAAATATCTTTCTCATCAATTTCAATACCTGTCATACAGATTTTCACGATTGAGCTTCCAATCATCGGGAGAAAAACCGGCAGAATCTCTGGCAATTTGAGCAAATTCCTCTGCGGCATATTGAGGCTCACTTTCATTAACAAGCTTTTTCAGATATTCACGCACAAGATTATTCACAGAGGTGTTTTTCTTTTTCGCTGCATCTCTTGATTTCTCAAGCAGATTCTTATCAATCGATAAGGTCAAATTCATAACACATCCTTTTCAACACATATCCACATACACATAGTACACGTATATTGACCAAAAGTCAAATTTATAAAAAAGCAGCCCAAGCCGAAACCTGAGACTGCTTTCTATATTGATACCGGATTTCAACCGGCTGTATGCTGATTTACGTCAGTTAAACCGCGCTTTCCATTACCCTGTTGAGTCTTTTAACAAACTCTGCGGGTTCTTTCAGCTGCTGACCTTCAACAAGCATTGCCTGCTCAAACAGAAGGAAGCTGACATCCTCAAAAACAGCATCATCTGACGCGTCTTTAAGCTTAGCAACAATGGCGTGATCAGGATTGATCTCAAGGATGGGGACAATATCGGGCATATCAGCCTGACCCATTGCGCGCATCATCTGCTGCATCTGCATTGTGGGGTCATCTTCATCTGCAACTATGCATGAAGGTGAATCTGAAAGCCTGGAAGAGGCTTTAACCTCTTTTACCTTATCACCGAGAACATCCTTAATCTTCTTTAGTACGGGTTCAAGGTCTTTTTCCTTCTTCTCATCTTCTTCGGTCTTAAGATCATCTGCTGAACCGCTCTTGTTAACAGCCTTAAGCTCGGTTTCCTTGTAGTTCATGATGGACGGTGCGACAATTTCGTCAATCTCATCATCCATGATCAGAACCTCAATACCCTTCTTCTTGTATGCCTCAAGCAGCGGAGAGTTACGCAGGGTTGATTCGTTATCACCGGTAATATAGTAGATTCCCTTCTGGTCCTCTTTCATCCGCTCTTTATAGGCGGCAAGACTTGTCCAGCCATCTTCTTCGGTAGATTTATAGCGGATAAGCTCAAGCAGGCTTTCCCGGTTGCCGTAATCGGAGTAAACACCTTCTTTCAGCGGGCGGTTGTACTGCTCAATGAACTCTTTATATTTTTCCGGATTATTATCGGAGATCTTCTTAAATTCGCCGAGCACCTTCTTAACCGATGCGCTCTTGATGGCTTCAAGAACCCTGTTCTGCTGGAGAATCTCACGGCTGACATTCAACGGAAGGTCTTCAGAGTCAATAACACCGCGCAGGAAGCGCAGATAAACGGGCATCAGTTCTTTTTCGTCATCGGTGATGAATACACGTTTGATGTAAAGCTTTACACCCGGTTTGTAATCAGCCTGGTACATATCGAACGGAGCCTTGGACGGAACATAGAAGAGGGTTGTGTACTCCTGAGTTCCTTCAGCCTTTGTATGAAGATGCATCATAGGATCTTCATTGTCATGGCCTATTGTCTTATAGAACTCATTGTAGTCTTCATTGCTTAGATCAGATTTTGGCTTCTTCCACAAAGCGGATGCAGCGTTGATCTGTTCAATCTTGTGTTCCTTGATTTCCTTACGGTCATCACCCTCACCTTCAAATTTTGTATCATCAAACTCGAGGAAAATGGGGAATGCAATATGGTCGGAATACTTCTTTACAAGCTGCTCAATGCTCCAGCGGTTTGTGTACTCGGTGCCGTTGTCGTTGAGATGGAGAACAACCGTAGTTCCCTGCTGCTCACGCTCTGTCTCATCGACACTGTAGTTTGTCCGGCCGTCGCTCTGCCAGTTCCATGCCTGATCCTCACCGGCGCGCCGGGTTGTAACGGTGACCTTATCTGCAACCATGAAACAGGAGTAGAAGCCTACTCCGAACTGACCGATAAGATTGGAATCCTTCACTGCGTCGCCGGAAAGCTGACTCAAGAAATTCTTTGTTCCCGAGCGGGCAATTGTACCGAGGTTTGTATCGAGATCTTCGGCGTTCATTCCGATTCCGTTATCAGAAATGGTAAGAGTCTTTGCATCAGCATCGAAGTTGATATCGATCCTCGGATCAAAATCGAGCTTCTTGAGTTCATCATCGGTCAGCGTAAGGTACTTAAGTTTGTCGAGCGCATCAGATGAGTTTGAAATCAGCTCTCTAAGGAAAATTTCTTTATGCGAGTACAGCGAATGGATAATAAGATCCAGCAGTTGTGATATTTCCGTCTTAAATTTTTTCTTGGACATAGAATTGTCTCTCCCTAAGGTCATTGATATGTATAATAATTGTTGAAAATATAATAAAAAAACCGGCTTACGGCAAATAGAAAAGCATCAATATTTGTATTTAAAACCAAACATTGTAGAGGGCATTCCGAATAGGCTCCAGTTGCCGACATTATACATGTTTACAGCCCTCGAACTCCCGTAGATGTCACTGTAGGCATCCCAGCCGCCCTGCAGAGGCGAATGCAGCCGCGGATTAAGCTCTACAAAGAGGATGTAATGGTCAAGGAATTTAAACTCAAGCCCTGCTGAGACCTCGGACACAAACAATGCATTAGGAAGCTCATTGCCGAAGGCTCCGCCGACCGACAACCCGACATTCAGGCGTACAAATGAATCAAAGGGCAGCAGATAACCGCCGATGCCCAGCATCGGCATGACGTATCTTGAGCTGACATCATAGCTGCCGGTAAACATCTGTGTCACAGAAATAAATGACTGATAAAGATCGAATGAGATGTAGGCATTCTCTGGCTTTAAGTATAATTCAAAACCGAAAGCCGGGCAGAACCCCGCATCGGTAAATTTCAGCTCTCCTGCAATCACACCGGTAGG
>DMKD01000262.1 GCA_003454605.1 Spirochaeta sp.
GGATGATGATGAGACTGCAGGAGGGGACGCTGTCTATGTGCGCTCCTCCCGTGAGGCAAGTGCTAATATGCCGAGATTTCTTTTATCCGCCCTCGGGAAGAGAATCCTCGGTGTTTAAGGCAGAGCCTTTAGAATCTCATCAATCGTTTCACGCAGTGCAATGTCGCGCGGATCAACTGAGTAAAAATCCATCTTATTTGTAACATAGGCGTAGGCTATACCGGTTTGCGGATCAGCATAGGCAAAGCTGCCGCTTGCTCCGGCAAATCCGAAGGCGGCCGGGCTTCCGAAATCAAAGGACGGAGAGGATTTCTGCATTCCGAGATGATAGTAGGAGGGGGCATTCAGGATTCGGTCGATATTTCCTCCTTCGGGCACGGAGGCCTCTTCATAAAGGATTGACGGTGAGCGCTCCGGACTAATAAATATTCTCGGATCTTCAATTAAAAATGCGTTATAGACGGATGCAAGACCCCGTGCATTGGTGACACCATTTACACCGGCGAATTCCACTTCCAGGCACTCACGGATATTAGGGTCGTAGCCTGCGGGAGCCGCCATGGTTTTGTAGAACAGGCTTCGGGGATTCCCCAGTACCTCCTTCATATTATCAGACACCTTGTGCAGGTTGAATATTCCGCTGATTGGAACAATAATTTTAATTTTTGAATAGTTTTTATCGGGAAAAGTTTCGGGAAGCCCTAGATCAAATTCATTATCGAGTTTATCAGTCATTTCCTGCCGGATAAATGTGCCGATGCTGCGACCCTTCGGGTCAATTTTCTGAAACAGCACAGCACAGAGATGCCCCTGAATATCGGTTGAATAACCTGAATATTTGCCTGGCTCCCACATGGGTGTAATCTTAAGAAGTTCAGATTCAAGCGCCCCTGGTTCGTTCATGAACTCTAAAAATTTTTTCCGTTTTATACCCTGCGGCCATACAACTATTCCGGACTGCATATCCAGTAATTGCCGTACGGTTGTACCCTCACGGCCTTCGGCATTGAACTCAGGCCAGTACTTCGAGATTTTATCATCATAGTCGAAAAAACCTAAATGCCATGCAAGAGTGTAGGCCATTGAGACAACTCCCTGAGTTGCGGAGTAAACCGCGGTTCGGGTATATTCCTCCCAGGGAGTCTTCAGGCCTGCTGCCTGATGGCCGCCCCAAATATCAACGACCTTTTCACCCTTATAGTAGACAGTGCAGGATGCTCCGATATCACCGCGTTCAGTGAAGTTTTCCAGGAAGGTTTGCTTTACTGCTTCAAAATCGGGGCTTGTGTATCCATGGACGGTAATATCATCCGCCTGTAAGCTCAGGGCAGGATAAAGCGTGAACAGCAGGATTAAAAACAGAGAAGTTTTTTTCAGCTTCATAATGATGCTCATATTTTAAACTAATGCAGGATATCAGCTTAGTCAATGTTTATGTATCTTTACTTTAAGTCCTTCTATTTCAAAGCTGTAGGCCCAGCTCTCAAGCTGCTGTTCCGAGGGCGGCTCGGTTCCTGTCAGTTCATAATCCTGCTGAAGAGCCGTATACTTCCCTGAACCATAGCTGTGATAGGGCAGCAGATGAACCTCACCCTTGAAACCGCTGTTCAGCATGAAGGCTGCGGTCTGCTTGAAGTTCTCATCTGTCGCGTTGTATCCCGGAATAACAGGAATGCGGGCATGAATTGTTTTCAGGGGCACAAGTTTTAAGAAATTCTCCATTATCAGCTCATTATCCACTCCGATAGCTTGTTTATGCATAGACGGATCAATGCCCTTGAGATCAAAAAGGATGAGATCCGCCGGTTCTACTGCTCGGTAGAAGGGTTCCCAGTTGCGGTGGGCGCAGGTTTCGACGGCGGTATGAACACCGAGCTCGCGCAGACGCTGCAGAATCTCACGGCAGAATCCTGCCTGCATTGTCGGTTCACCGCCGGAGAGGGTTACCCCCCCTCTAGAGCGCCTGAAATACGGTATATCGCGCATCAGAATGGGGATAATTTCGTCAACCCTTGTTTTCTGTCCGACTATTTCAAGCGCCCTTGTCGGGCAGGCTGCCGAAACCTTTGCTGCATCAACCCTGCTGCGATCAAGCACTATGCCGTCAGGTCCCATTTCGATGCCTGTTCCAGCAGCCCTAATGCAGCTTCCGCAGAGAATACATTTATTTCTATGATACATCAGCTCGGATTCAGAGTTCTGAGATTCAGGATTTGAGCACCATAGACAGTTTAAGGGGCAGCCCTTGAAGAAAAGGACTGTCCGTGTTCCCGGACCGTCGTGCAGCGAAAAGCGCTGTGTGTTGAAAATTATTCCGGTTTCAGACATCGGCTAAAACTTATTCTGCTCGGTCCGGTTGATGATGTCATCCTGAACCAGACTGTCAAGCTCAACAAAGAATGCACTGTAACCGGCAACCCGGATAATCAAGTCCTTATGTTCTTGCGGGGTATTCTGGGCCGCACGCAACAGTTCAGCATCTACAACGTTGAACTGAATATGCCAGCCGCCGAGATCAAAAAAGCTTCGGACAAGGTCGCCGAGGCCCTGTTTGCCTTCTTCAGTACTCATTAGATCGCGGCTGAACTTCTGGTTCAGCAGGGTACCGTTGGTGACAAGTTCGTGATTGAGCTTTGATACCGAGCGGGTAACTGCTGTCGGACCCATGATGTCGCATGCCTGGACGGGTCCTACGCCGTCGCCAAGGGCGGCGCGTGCGAGACGGCCGTTCGGGGTCGCTCCGACATGCAGGCCGAGGGGGACATTTGCCGATACTGAGTATACCCCTGGCCGGTAGACTCCTCCACGGGTATTCTTGTACTGTTCTACCTCTTCACAGTAAATTTTTGCAACTTCTGCGGCAAGTTCATCTACGTAATCATCATCGTTACCGTATTTAGGCGCCTTGTTTGAAAGCATCTGGCGAAGTTCTTCGCTTCCTTCAAAGTTTTTATTGAGGGCATTCAGCAGCTGGTCCATTGAGACAGACTGATCATCGAAAACAAATTTTCCGATCGCCGCCAGTGAATCCGCTACATCAGACAGACCTACAGCCTGCGGGCCGGTAAAATTATACAGCGCGCCGCCTTCGGTAATATCCTTTCCTTCTGCAAGGCAGTCGTCGATGACGAGAGAGAAATAGGGCAGCGGATGGTACTGAGCGTGGGTTTTTTCAATAAACTGCAATGCGGTAACCATCTCTTTCACATAGGCGGCTACCTGAGTTCTGAATGCTGCTATAACTTCCTCAATATCTTTAAACAGAAGCGGGTTTCCAGTCTTCGGTCCTATCTGTTTTCCGCTCAGGCGGCATCTTCCGTCGTTGAGGGCCAGTTCCAGCGCCTTCGCAATATTAGACATGGATGCATTCGTCATTCCGTTCGTATGCGGCGGAACAGCCTCCACACAGCCTGATATCGAATAATCACGGGCGTCTTTCAGCGGTACACCGAGTGAAAGCAGTGATTGAATCCCTACCGTGTCGTTAAAGAATTGAGGTTTTGTGCGTCCCGTTGATGAAAGCCTGACGGCCTTGCGGAAAAAATCTTCCGGCATATTATTGTGAACACGGACTGAAAGGTTCGGCTGAGAAAGGCTTGTATGCGATTCAGCATCAAGACACATATATGATAGTTCGTTTGTTGCATCCTTTCCGTCCGGGCCGACTCCGCCGAGAACGAGATTCTCTGATATTGAGAATCCCGCATAATACTTCGCCCCTTCAAAGTCGTAGGCCCGCATGATTTCGGTCATCTTTATCCAGAGACATTCAAGAAGTTCCTGGCCTTCTTCTTTTTTTATTTCCGCCGCTTCAATACTTTTTTTATAATAAGGGTACATGAACTGATCGAAGCGCCCTACAGATACAGCAAGACCGTTCTGCTCTATATAGCAAAGAAGATGGGCAAACCAGAACGACTGAACGGCTTCTCTAAAATTGCGTGCCGGAAGAGCGGGCACTCTATCACAGATTTCCGCCATTTCTTCAAGTTCCTTCTTCCATCTCTTATCGGCTTCAACAGCAGCCATTTCACGGGCAAGTACTGCGTAGCGTTTACCCCAGGCAAGTATCCCGTCGCATATAATGATTATCGATTTGTAAAAATGGAGCTTTGACGTGTTTGAAGGATCCGAAAAATCAACTTCCTTTAGATAGTTTTCAGCGTCTTCGCGAAGGCCTAGAAATCCTCTGGCAATTATTCTGTCATAATCAGCAATGATATGGCCGATGCTTCCTGAGAGATGTATTCCTACTGAAAAAACCTGATCGTCGAGCATTGCCAGTTCGCGGGTTCTATCGGGCATCGCCGACAGAGCAATCTCATCAAGACATTTTCCCTTCCAGTATGGAAAGATATCTTCAAGTAGTTCTTTTCGAACCTTTGGAGGAATGATCAATCTGTCCTGTTCCCGGGTTTCAAACAGATCAATCTCTTTCACAAAATAGTTGGATTCGGTTTCCGGAAAGACAGGGGATGATCGCAGCTTGCTCGCCTGAACCCCCGCTATGAGCTGATCCCTCTGGATGAAGATAGTCTGTTTTTCAAGGACGTTTGCGATTGCCTTGGCCCTTCGGATGATCATTGGTTCGGGTTCAGTCTGCCTGAATGATTCTGTCACAAACCTAGCGCGCTCAACGCAAATTTCAGGCTCCACAGCAAGAACCTCTTCATTAAGTTTGGTTGTTCTCCATCCGACTTCTTTTGCTGCATCAGTATCTGTTAATCTTACTCCAATAGCCATACTTAACTCCTCGATTTATAATGTGAATATCGCTTTCATCAGATTTGTTTTACCGCTGCCGAGCTCGGATAGAACCTCGGGGCCTTTGTCCAGGGGGAAACATGTGATGAGTTTATCCCAGTTGTAGCGTGCATCATCGATGATCTTGAGGGCTGTCTTGATATCAACCGGTTCGTAGACTCGGGAGCCGATGATCTCTAGTTCGCCGAAATTACCCTTCCTGAGATCAATCTCCTGCTTACCCTTTGGTACACCAACCTCTATCACTCTGCCTCGGTAGCAGGCAAGGTCAATGCAGGCCTGCCAGCCCGGGGCTGTGCCTGTTGCTTCATAGACAACCTCGGGCCCGATTTCGTCGTAGTAACCGTCTATTATATCTTCAATTCCGGTTTCCAGAGGATTTACAGTTGTAAAACCATATTCCTCAAGCAGTCTCCGCCTTGACTCCTGTATTTCAGAAACTACTATGGTTCGTGCACCGGCAGTTTCCGCCACCATAGCAAGCAGAATCCCTATGGGGCCGCCGCCCACGACGAGAACGGTATCACCGGCTGCCAGTCTCGATCGTCTGACGGCATGAACAGCAACAGCCAATGGCTCAAAAAGAGCTGCCTTCTCGAATGATAGGGTATCAGGAATCCTGTGAAGCTTAGATGCGTTTACCTTGACGTATTCTGCGAACGAACCGTCTGAGTCGACACCGAATAGTGCGAGAGTCTTGCAGATATGTCTAAGCCCCTTCACGCAGTTGTAGCAGGTTCCGCATGAGATCAGCGGATCGGCAACCACCCTGTCGCCCGGAGTATAACCCTCAACAGCATTGCCGATTTCGGCTATTTCACCGCTCATGTCGTGACCGAGTGCCATGGGTGCTATCGCTCTGTGAGCCGGGAAATAACCCTTATAGATTGTCAGGTCGGTTCCGCAGACGCCTGTGGCACGTACCTTCAGCAATACTTCATCCGCTTCTATGACCGGTTTATCAATTTCTCTTAGTTCCGACTTTTCAGCGCCGGTCCATACCAATGCTTTCACTGTTTTTTCTCCAAATCTATAATAACTTTAAGAACCGACTTATCGTTTATCACCTTGTCGAAACCGGCGGCAATATCATTGAGCGGCAGGATGATAAACGATAAGTCG
>DMKD01000258.1 GCA_003454605.1 Spirochaeta sp.
TAGTGACGAAGTTGGGTTAAAAGAATTTTGGACAATAGGAGATTCTATCCTCGTGATTGATGGATGGTACCGTCGGCTTTTAAGCGTGGTTATTATTGAATGGTGTACTCAAGAAAGGTTCCATATGGGTCTTTTTTGGACGGCTGAGCAACTATTTTGAGCGAGCCCGGTTTATCCGTCAGCAGGGTGAAGCTGACGCTTCCATCGCTGTCTATTGTACCGTCGTAGATACCCGCAAAACCATATTTCTGTTCTCCATCTTTCAGGGCAAAATGCCAGGTGTTGTTATAAATTATTGCATTGTGCAGACATTTCTCCGGTATGTATTCAAATGTATATTTTTTATCCCTTTTCAATATTGCTTTTACAGGAAGGTTGACTGTACTGAGGCCTCTGCCGCCGGGCGGTGAATATCTTTTTACGAGTCCGGTATAATCAGGCGACTGCAGCTCATTAAGAATCTTAAAAATAGAAAAATCCATGCCAAGGTAATTCTCTATCTCCCTTCTCAAGGTCTTCAGCTTATTAATATCAAAGAGCTCGGTTAATGTATGAAATTCCTGTTCGCTCAGGCCGAACTCAAAATACAGCGGCATTAGTCGGAATATCTCCTGAAGGTTGTTTCCTTGGTATTTTCCCATGACTGATCGTACAAGCTCAGGTGTTATGCCGTTTATAAATACATCCGGCTTGATATTCGGTAAGGCGGAGTATTGCTCGGTTAGAATATTTGTTTTGGTAAACTGGTAATCTGAGTTCCATGGCAGATGCGTAAAGATCATGATTTCCGGATCTACATCAAACCAGTATTCGGCAAAACTGCGATGAAATTTTTTGTCTTTTCCGACATAACCGGCACCCCAGGTTGAATCAATCAGTACCCATCTTTGTTCAATCCGGACGGCAGTCCACGCATGGTTCTGAGTAATTTCCGCTCCTTCAAAGTAAGAGTAACCCTTGCCGTGTCCGCTTATCGAAATAATTTCGAGTCCCATTTCGTCTCCAAGAGATTTGAAAATGTCGGAATATCCCGCGCAGACGGCCATGCCCGATACAAGAACCGATTCGCCCGTCTGAGGTTTACTTTTTCCGTAAAAAAACGCATCGGTATCATAGGCGATGTTCTCGCTTATCCAAACAAATATCATCCGTGTCTTTTCCATATCATTTCTGCAGGGTTCGGCAAGATAGGCGGCAAGCAACTGAATGGATTGTTTCAGCTCAGAAGGTGCCTTTCGTGCCCGGGCATCAAGGTCTTCCTGTCTTGCAGGATCAATTGTCCCGGTCGGTTCGATGGTTTCTTCAGGATTTTCCGGCTGCAATTTCGCCGGCTTTTCGGGCAGCTGTTTAACAGTTATTGGTTTTTCTGTAATTATCTGTTCCGAAATTGTGAGGCAGGATGATAACAGCAGCAGGCTGATTATCGATATGAATATACGGTTAATTATCATATATACAGTTTATTTTACAGCACAGTAATACTCAAGGCGCCTGCGGAAAAAATCTTGATGGGTGCATTATTAAAGAAATTTCGGCCATCCCGAGTAAGTGAGTAAAGTTCTACCGGTTTATGGGCTATACCAAGGCAGCTGCACGCGAACTTAAAGCAACGAATATTCGTATTCACGCCATAAACCCGGGCGGGGTCAACACTAATTTGGTTCGCAGCGTCAGACCGGATATAGACACAACCGATCTTATCCCGCCTGAAGAGATAGCTGAAACCTCAGTAAGACGCAGAACAAAACAGCCCTGAGATTAAGCGCGCCCTCCCCAGCATCATTGTAGCAGCCAGCTGTAGGCTTTACCATTTTCATCGATGATGATAAACCCGGAACTTCCTCCGCAGATTGTTGTAATGGTCAATCCTTCAAAGATATCAAGCGGATAGGGGCCGTCCTCAACGATGTTCTCCGTCTTTGTCAGGGCTCCCGAACTGCCGGTTCTTAAAAGGCTGCCGTCTTCAAGCAGGATTAATATTTTTCCAAGTCCAGCTGCTATTGCTGTTGCAGTAGTTATATCACCAATCTGATATGGGGTCAGGCTGTAGCTTGAAAACTCTTCTCCCTGGCTTAATGCGTTAGCATATGCAGAACCCCAACCCCAAACCGTGCCGTTGCTTTTAAGAGCGGCTGAGATTGAAAGTGACGCTGCAATAGCTGTTACATTGGTCAAACCTGTTACCTGAACTGGTGTATCACTGTCCGCGGTTGTTCCGTTGCCGAGCTGGCCGTAGTCATTGTTACCTAGAGCCCATACAGTGCTGTCGTTTTTAAGAAACAGGCTGTGAGCATAGCCTGCGGCTATATCTGTAATGCCTGATAGCCCGCTGACTGCTTCGGGCGTGCCTGGTGAGGTGGGTCCAATTGCACCGTCACTTGAAAATCCCCAACCCCACACTGTGCCGTCATCCTTTACCGCCAGAGAAAAAGAGCTGCCGGTTGCGACAGATGTTATGCCTGTGAGTCCGGTAGCAGTTACGGGGGTAAGGCTGTCGGTGTCGTTTCCGTCGCCCAGTTGGCCATCGCTTCCTTCTCCCCAGGCTTTTACAGTGCCTCCAATTTCTAAGGCAACAACATGGCCGTTGCCGACAGCAACGTCCTTAAATCCTGAAAGGCTAGTATCTTCGAGTTCAAGAACCCAGTTAGTTGTGTTGTTGCCCATCATGCCGCTTGAGTTATCTCCAAAGCCTTGGAGGCTTCCATCATCCATCAGCAGCAAACCGAACCCGAATCCCGTACTCCCGCCGGCGACTGCCTCAATGTTGCTCAGTGTAAAGTTTGAAAGATCAGTCACGCGGCCGTCCAGATATCCGCACAGGGGTACTGAAGAAAAATAGCCCATACCATAAAGAAAACCCGCATCGGTATAAACTACGGTTCTCCAGCCGCTATTGAAGAAGTTAACCGGTATCTCGCCTTCCATCTCCCAGTCTGCGCTGATTATTGTAGGTGTAGGGAGGGCTGAAAGCCAGAATCTGCCTAGTGAACCGTTGCTGTTTAGACCCCAGCCGTATAGGGCT
>DMKD01000410.1 GCA_003454605.1 Spirochaeta sp.
ATTTACATCAGCAGCCCGATACCCAGTGGCAATGGGAGGAATCACAGTGGAGGAGCTGATAAAGCAGGATGGGCATAATCATATTTAATCGATATCAAGTCCCGCAATATAATCGCTGAGTGATTTCCCAGCATTCTGCAATTCGGTCTGCTTTTTTGACTGCTTCTCATATAGGACGGTTATATCCTTTTCCTGTGACTCAAGCTGGCCGGAATACTGTTCAAATAAGTCAGATTCTTTATCAAGAACCTTCATGTTTTCTCTGATCCTGCTCTGATCACGTACTATCCTGTTAATCCTGCTGTTTAATCCGTTTATATCAGCACTTATACTCTCCACCCTGCGCTTGAGTTCAGATATCCGTTCAAAGGCCCGTTTCATTTCAGGATTTATCTGATTCCATTCCATATAATAGACAAAGTCATTTATATGGAAACCTATCAGACTGTACTGGTTGGAGATGATGTATTCTTCCTTGACTATAGCAGGTTTCTCCCATTCCGTGAGCCGGAAGCGGTATTGTGAGGGGGTTTCCTCGGCTATCTCGGGGCTGTCAATCAGTTTCCACCCTGAGTTTCGCGGATGTAGAATAAGAAGTTCATCCTCGTCGCCGCTGATGCGGTAAGAGGTCTGCCGTTCCATTCTGTCTGTCCGGTACAACAGGCCTTCGGAGATTTTAAGAGCCGTCATTACACGGTCTGTGGTCTCTGAGCTCTTTTCAACCTCAAGCGAACCGTGAACGGCGTAGGTAAGCAGTCTTTCGCTATCGGGAAGCATCTCAGGCAGCAGCACATCGCCGCCGTAGTAGCGGCCTTCAAGCACCGTTGCAGGTCCCGCAGCCCATTGGGCTCCGGTACTGTTTTTGAGCCTTATTCCCTTAAATACAAGGTTGTAAGACGGATCATAGACCCCGAGGGAAGTCCCGGCGCCTTCATGCTGGATGATCGGTATCATCGCAGATGACCTGGCATCAACAGTAACGGGATGCTTCACATCATAGCGGTAGAAGTTCCCCGAGCTCACCGCCGATGCCTGGGCCGCTACAGCCGGTGGACTGTAGGGCTCTTCTTCAGCATAGGCGTACACCTCATCAGCCATTGCCATCGACGGAGCATCATAGGCGGCGCTGCTGCGAGCAGCAGAGGGAGCAGGCGCATAGGATTTTTCATAGGCTGTGGTGCCGATAGGTCTGCTTGAGCCGGTACTGATATTTTCGCGCGTTACATAGCGCGGAGTCGCAAGATCCATGGTGAAGGCATTAGGCATGCCGGCGACGAAACCAAGTTGTACATCCTTCCATGCGGTCCCTCCGGTATTCTGGACTATTGCCCATCCTTCGAGTCTAGGGATGCCGTCTTCATCAAGGACTATCCGGTAACTGGTTTTCCAAAGAGGCACTGCTCTGATATAACTCAACCTCACTCTGCGTTCGCCTTCTCCCTTGAAGGATATTTTCAGGGTGCGGACGGATTTCACCCGGGAGTCTGCAATAGTTTTCAGCGCAGCATTCAGTTCCTGCTGCAGTACCGGGTCGATGAATTTCAGGGTGTTCAAACCCGTTATATTGATTGGGCTGATGCCGCTGCTGTTCATGAGATTCAGGATGATCTGTTCGCCATCGTCGCTCTGTTGTTTTTCGATACTGAAAATACGTCCTTCAAGCTCACTGCCTTCGGTTGAAGCTGTTACCCATTCTCCCTGGGTGCGACGCACGAAGTCGAAAAGCGGAGGCGAGCCTGCAGGATTTATACGGAGGTCGCCGAGCACAACATTCAGGGGATCAGAGCTGTCGAAATTGACTACATCAACGGTTCCTCCGTCGAGATCTTCGACGACGAGGCTTTTTAGAATATCGTTAATATCCTTGGGTTCAACCGGAAACAGGAGCACCTCATCGCCGTTTACGGTTGTTTCATGTACCATATGCGCAAGTCCTGCCGTATAGAGTGTGACCTTCGTTACAGGCAGTTCGGATGCGGAAACACCAGATCCGTTCAGTTCTGATACCCCTTCACCTGAAGCGAATACAGGGAGGGCGAGAATTAATAAAACGGCTATACATATGGTTACTCTATTCATAATAGAAATGATAGCATAGCCGGGCGTACAGATCCAGCAGAATACCTCAATCCGGAATAGGTCTGCAACTCTTCAGTGAATTGCGACTGTAATCATTCTCTTTTAAAAGATAAAAATATATCTTAAAAGGGGGTGTATTTGATGAGAAACAGTGGAAAATAATTAATATTGTACGAAATATCTAATTTAGCTAGCTTTTTTGAAAAAATACTTAAAATATGAAAGAAAAATGTAATTATATTTGATATAGAATAAGAAATACAAATAATTGATAAAATATCAAAACTTTTTCTTGACATATCGCAGTGCAGAGTACATAATCGATTTTATCAGGATTGGTTTATATCAAAAAAATATGAGTAACTGATAAAATATGAAAATAATTAGGTGATACTGGTGAAAACTTTTGAAAATTTAATTCCGACCACAGTATTTTTTAGCACAAGTGAATCGCTTTAATTAAAGGATGGAAAAAGAATGGGATTATTTTTAGCTGGAATTGATATAGGTACCACAGGTTCAAAGGGAATGGTCTTTGATATAGACGGAAATGTTCTCGGAACCGCTTACTATGAATATCCCTGTACTTATCCGAAACCGGGCTGGGTGGAACAGGACCCTGATTTACTTGTTGACAGCGCAATGAAGGCGATGAAAGACGCGGTAAAAAAATCAGGAGTAGATTCATCTGAAATAGCTTCGGTCTCACTATCGGCTCAGCGCTGCTGCGGCATCTTTCTTGATAGGAATGAGAATCTTCTTCGTCCTATGATTTCATGGCAGGATAATAGAACTCCGGTTGAGGCTGAAGAGATCGCCGCTGCAATCGATCCAGTTGAATATTACAAAAAAACCGGTTATCCGAACAGCACAACCTGGCTCCTTTCAAAAATGATGTGGGTCAGGAAACACGAAGCCGAAACCTGGGAGAAAACAGCACGCATCGTACAGATGCATGATTATTTTCTGCGGGCATTAGGTGTTGAAGATTACTATGTTGATCATAACGATGCCGGATACTTTGGTGTATATAACAATATTGATCATAGATGGGATGAAGAGCTTCTTGAAATGTTCGATATTCCGCAGAATATACTTCCAATCCCTGAGAAATCAGGAACCCTGGTCGGAAAAGTGACAGCTGAGGCTTCGGCGCGATGCGGCTTGAGTATAGGTACGCCGATAAGTGTCGGTGCGGGTGATCAAAGCGCGGGATCTGTAGGGGCCGGGATTGTGCACAAGGGACTGCTCTCAATTTCAATGGGGACAGCAGGAGCTGTTACAGCATATCTTGATACTCCCTTCCGGGACCCGAACTGCGTAAGTATGGCAACTGCTCATCCAATTAACGGATGCTGGCTGATGGAAGGTTATCAGGCCGCCGCCGCCGGTGTATACCGCTGGTTTCGTGATGAGCTTGGTGCAGCTGATCAGCTTGAAGCAGAAAAACTCGGTAAGGATTTCTTTGAGTTGATGAACGATAAGGTTGCTGAGGTCCCCGCAGGCTCTAACGGGCTTCTTATGATGCCGTATTTTGCCAGTGCGGGAACGCCTCGATATAATCCTTCCGCACGCGGTACAATAATTGGGCTTACCTTTGCTCATACCCGCTATGATATGGCCCGAGCGTTCATGGAAGGCATAACGATGGATATGCGGGACATGCTTAATGCGATGTCAGCATCAGGTGTTGAGGTCAAGCAGGGGAGAATTCTCGGTGGACCTACAAAATCCGATGTATGGAACCAGATTCAGGCTGATATCTACGGCATCCCCGTTGATACACTGAAAGTCGGAGATGCAACCGTATTAGGTGCTGCCATACTTGGCGGAGTAGGTGCGGGAATCTTTTCTTCAATAGAAGAAGGTGCTGATAAAATGGTAGCACTTGATAAAAGATATGAACCTGATATGAAGAATCATGAACTTTACAGCAGGATTTATGATACATACTGCAGGGCATATGAAGGTCTTGAAGAAAAGGATGTTTTTAAAGCAATATCCGATCTTCAAAAATAGAAGGATTTTCGAAGAAAATCCTCAATTTAGTGGATAACCGGAGGGTGGTTCCGGTTTAAAATATTAAAATTTCCTGAGGAGGAAAAAAATGAAAAAACTGTTATTAACAGTTCTGGTACTGGTTATAGCACTCGGTTCTGTCTTCGCAGCAGGTGAGCAGGAAGATGCTACAGAGTATGACTATGTAATTGGTAAGATCCCTTACACATTTGAGCATGCTTATCATCAGGCAGTATGTCGAGAAATTACAGAGTATGCTGCAAAAATGTATAACACTAAGGCTGTTATAATCGATGGTGAAAGCTCAGCAGAAGCAACACTTGCAGCAGTTGAAAACCTCATTTCACAGGGTGTTGACGGTATCGCTCTTCACTGTGGAGATGCCGGTCTGTCAGCAAAAGCTCTTGGTATGGCTCATGCAGCGGGAATTCCTATGGTAACTACACTTATCAGACCTGAAACCCTTATTGCTCCGCACATTCAGCCGCAGGAAACTCCTTCTTCTATCTACATGGGCGCAGAAGCTGCACGTCAGTGGAAAGCCGCACATCCTGACACTCCTATCAAAGTTGCTATGCTTAACTTCGGTGGAATTGAACAGGTTTGGGACATGAGAACTGGTGCTTTCTTAGAAGGTGTTAAGTCTGTAGATCCTAGCGCAGAACTCGTTACTATGCTTAACGGTCAGGGCTCAACTGTTAAATCAATGGAAATTATTCTTGATGTTCTCCAGAGCGATCCCGGTGTTAACCTTATCTTTTGTGCAAACGACGAAATGGCTCTTGGTGCTCTTGCAGCATGTGAGCAGCTCGGTCGTGGAACGATGGATAATGGTGTTCCTAAGACTGAAATAATAGCTGGCCTTGATGCTTCATCGGCAGCACTTGTTAAGATTTTCGATCCTAACTGTTCTTTCAAGCTTACTCATGGTGCGGTTAAAGATATTGCTCGTGCAGAAGTTGATACAGTCATGGCTATGATCAACGGAGAGATTCCAATGGATGAGTTCCAGGAAACTAGAGTTCTCAGTCCTACATTCGATTACTGGAACACTTCTCTTAAAGAAGCTCAGAGACACCTTGAAACTAACTTCTTTTACGAAGGCGATCTTGAAGCTGACGTAAAAGCCGCAATGAAATAATCAATTTCATTGAAAAGGCAGTGATGTCTAATGACAGAGCTGCCTTTTCTTCTTTTTTTAGTCACAAATATCAAAATTACATTTTTTGGAGGTACACCGATGACCGGGAAATTGAAGCTGCCGAAATTTCAATCGCAGTTACCGATTTTAGTGGGAATTATTGTTTTAATGATGATTTTTCTGACAATAGTTTCCCCCAATTTTCTGAAGGTACAGAATTTCAGTAATATTCTTTTAAAAATCGGTATATATATATTAATTGCATCTGCAGCCAACTTGATTATGATAACAGGTAATCTCGATTTATCGGTTGGAGCTATTCTGGCTTTTTCGGGCATACTTCATGCCTATATGTGTAAGCACGGAGTTCCCATTCCGCTGTCAATTTTAATTACCTGCCTTGCCGCAATGGTATGGGGTGTATTCAACGGTTTTGTTGTTGGTAAACTTAGAATTGTACCCGTTGTTGCAACCCTAGGTACAATGTACATGGCCGAAGGCCTTGCATTTCTTATAGCCCGTTGGGATGGTGGAACAAATATCATGCTCGGATTACCGGGTGCTTATACAAGGCTTGGACGTTATATGATGTTCGGAAAGATTCCTATTATCATTGTTTTTGTAGTGATAGTAGCCGCAATCTTTCTGTTTATAGAGAAGAAAACTAAACTTGGCCGTTTCAGCTTTGCAATAGGTGATAACCGATCCGCCGCTGAACTTTCAGGTATAAACGTAACAAAGGTAATTATTATACTTTACGCCCTATCAGCACTTCTGGCAGGATTTTCCGGAATCCTACAGTCATCGCGTGTTGGTCTTGCAGCTCCAAATGTAGGACGAATGATCGAAACCTATGTTCTTATCGTCTGTGTTCTAGGCGGTACAAAGATGTCGGGTGGACGAGGGTCTATAATCGGCGTTCTTTTGGGCGCTGCAATTATTGGACTTCTTGAGAATGGTCTTAATCTGCTAGGTGTTGATCACTTCTATCAGGAAGTAGCCAGAGGTCTGCTGCTTATCATTGCCGTTATTGCTCAGAAAAACAGCAAGACAGTGAAAAGTTGACGGTGAGGTAGGAACATGAATAATGATGTTATAGTAGAAGTTAGGGGTCTTACAAAAGAATTCCCCGGAGTAAAAGCGCTGAAAGGCGTCGATTTTGATATCAAGCGCGGTAGTGTTCACTGTGTTGTAGGTGAAAACGGCGCCGGAAAATCAACATTTATAAAGGTTTTGACCGGAGCGCATAGACGAACCGACGGTTCATTAAAGTTTAACGGTAAAGATTTTGATCCGAGAAGTATTCGGGAAGCGATGGATGCAGGAATAAGTGTTCTGTATCAGGAGCTGAATGTCGTTGATGACCTTACAACCGAGGAGAATCTGACTCTTGGAAAAGAGAAAAGTAAATTCGGTTTTATTCAGAAGTCTGAGGGGCTGGATAAGACCGTGGAGATTATTAATACCCTTGATGATTCAATCAAGCTTGATATGCCTGTCGATCAGTTATCTGTTGCACAGAAGCAGGTGATCGAGATTGCAAAGGCGCTCTCCACTGACTGTTCAGTCCTTGTAATGGATGAGCCTACTGCATCTCTTTCAGAAGATGAAGTTAGACGTCTGTTTCTAACAGTAAAGAAGTTGAAAGAGCAGGGGATAACAATAGTATTTATTTCTCATAAACTCAGTGAGATATTTGAGATTGGCGATTATGTTACTGTCTTCCGGGACGGGGAAATGGTTGGAACAAAATCTGTTCCTGAAATCGCAGGCTATACAGATGAAGCAGGCTGTCCTGATATCTTCGACGCAGAAACTGTAACTGAAGCCTGTACTGAACTTGTCAGAATGATGATAGGAAAGGTTATCGTTCAGAAATATGTTCCCAGCAAGAGTGATTATTCAAAGAAGCTTCTTGAAGTAAAGAATATTAAAAATAAGCGGTTATTCGATATAAATTTCGAGCTGTATAAGGGTGAAATCCTGGGGTTCTATGGCCTCGTTGGTGCTGGTAAGACTGAAGTCGGCCGGGTACTCTATGGAATAGATGATTACGAAGGCGAAATTTTTGTAAATGAAGAAAAGGTAGAATATAAGAATGTTATGAGTGCGCTTGATGCAGGTCTTGCGATGGTTCCGGAAGAGAGACGTGTTGACGGCATTTTCGGACAGCTTCCTATCAGGGCTAATATTCCGATGATGCGGATGGCCAGTGTTCTTAATTCAGGTCTTATCAGCCGTATTAAAGAGAATAAACTTGCCGACAAGTTCATGAATATGATGTCTGTTGCTGCAAAGGATCGTGAACAGGCAGTAGCTTTTCTGTCGGGTGGAAATCAACAGAAAGTTGTTATAGCCAAATGTCTTAATCGTGATGCTGATATTATCATGCTTGGTGAAC
>DMKD01000184.1 GCA_003454605.1 Spirochaeta sp.
CGATAGGCTGATGCGAAAGAGTTCGGCGCAGGCTAAACCGGTGATAGGAATGCAGATGCATGCTGATTCAGTAATTTCGGTCATTAAAGCACGCGGCGGTTCAATTCTGAAACCTGCAGGCTTTACATACAGCCTGAATAATCCCGTAGTGAACAGGACCCTCCGGTATCTGAGGAATCTGGAAGTAGACGGCATCCTTTCGGTTAATAGTACTAATTATCTTAATCAGACAATGTTTGCCTTTGGAAAACTAACGGCAGTATATACACAGACCGACGGCATTCCGTATTATGCAGAGCTCACCGCCATGACGAACCCGCAGCTTGACTGGGAGGTTGCACTTCTTCCTAGCAGAAAACCGGGTGACGGTACCGTCATTGACTGCAGCTGCTCAGCTGCCGTTATGAGAGGTCAGGCTGAAAAAGAACTGGCCTCGTGGCTTTTTATAAAATGGCTTATCGGGGATGCGCAGCAGAAAAAACTTGCAGCACTGACATCATCCTTGCCGGTTACCTTATCTTCCGCAGCGGCAATTCTAGCTCAGGAATCTGATATCTATACTCCCCGGTGGATTGATGCTTTGCGGCTTGTAGATAAAGGTTATAAGGAATTGATTCCGAGTCTCAGCGACTACAACGAAGTTTCTGAAGCTTTTGACTCTATGCTGGAACGCATCAGGGAAGGGGAATGGGTTTGGCTCGAAACGCTGAAGCTTGACTGGGATGTAAAAAAAATGCGGCGAGAAGAACATAAAATCAGGGCAGGTAGAAAATGAAAAAGACGATAATGGTATCAAACAGCTGGCGGCCGGAGGAAAGTGCAGTATGCACTAAATGCGGAGATGATATCGATTATGCCTGGGGCGACTACTCTTTCCGATATTTTGAACAGAAAGATAAATCAGATCTATGCATCATCTGTAAATCCTGTGCTGCCCGGATGTCAAACGAAGATAAAAAGATAAAAATAGTGAACCGTTCGCCGCTCATGGATATGATCAGCCTGAAAAATTCCGCATGGAAAACTCAGCCTAACAGGCAGGGGCAGGGATTCTCAGGTTTCGGCAGTGGTCCCTCTGAAATTAACGCTTCTGATAAAGAAAATACTGATAAATGACAGCAGTCCTAAAAGACCGAAAACAATTCTATATCCGTCAGGGCCGCCGACGGGAAGACTATCGAGCATCTTGCCGCAAACAAGCGGAATCCCGGTACTGAGCGGCAGAAGCAGAATAGCTGCTGTAGCATAATAACTGGTTATATCGTTTTTCCCGGTCAACTGCCGAATGGCCGGAGCATAAATCAGGCTCCGGATTGCTCTTGAGATTCCGAATAAAACACTCGCCAACAGAAAGGACAGCAGCCCTGACGCCGTGATGAGCAGAATTATCCCCCCTATGCTGCAGATTCGTCCGAAGGTGCACTTATTCCTCATCATTAGAAAATTAAATGTTCCAAAGATTATATTGGCGGTAATCTGCCCGGTATAATTAAGACCCACAAAGACTCCTGCCGCAGCAGCAGCGCTTATCCCATGATAATTTACAGCATAATTTGCATAAAAAGAAATTGCCGCAATTACCGCATACATCTCTATGTCGCTTAAGAGAAAGAGCAGCAGGTTTTTATTTTTGAAAATGTTTCTGAATGAACCTGCAATGAAACTGAAAAATCCTGATTCGGCATGGCTGTGTTCATTCTTTAAATCCGGTTCATGTGTCAGCATAAATCCGAAAGAGCCTATAAAAAACAGCAGCCCGCAGAGAATGAACAATGAGGCTGAACTTGATGCAGTTATCTCCCTGTCGGTAAAGAAACCTGCTATAAAAAAACTGCTCAGCAATCTTCCGACAGACTGGGAAATCATCATTATTGCAAATGCAGGTATTACCTGTTTACTGTTAAAGAGTTTCACTACATAATTCTGCCAAACCGGGAGGGTGATGCCAATACCTGCATTAAAGAGAATGTATACAATAAAGAATACCATGATTGTAGAAGGCATAAATGTTCCAATCAAAAACAGATAGATACCGAATAAACAAATTGTCACCGAGGGTATCAGATGAAAAACAATGACTGCCGCACGTTGTTTCTCAAGTTTCCGAGTCTGATAAGCAGCTACAATGCCAAGGCAAGCCTGGCCGATGAAGAAGAATGTCGGTACCAATCCTATTGTCATATTTGATGCACCGAGTTCAGCAAGGAAGAGCTGCAGGAATGTCGATTCCAGAACTAGCGGCAGACCTAGACCCCAGAAGAATTCAACAGTTGATATGCCTGTTGTATTGAGAATATATGTTCTGTTTTCTTTGCACTCTTCCATTTACTGCGATATTATAATAAAGTACATGAACTATTCAATACAGGACTGTCAATGAAATACCAGCTGCTTATTTTTGATCTTGACAACACATTATTCGATTATAACAAAGCCGAGAATTTTGCTCTTGATAAGACCCTGATCCATTTCGGATGCTCAGCAACTGCTGAGATAAAGGAATCATATCGTGAGATCAATGAGCAGACCTGGCAGAAATATGAGCGCGGAGAAATTACATCTGAACAGCTGCGGTTTCAGAGGTTCGAAAGCTTCGGTGAAGCTCACGGCTTTGATTGGGATGCATTTGAAGTTGGCAGTCTGTATCTGAAGAATCTGGGTTTGGGCGGGTTTATTCTTGCAGGCACTGAGGAATTGCTGTGTAGGCTGAAGCCTGATTTCAGGATGGCGGCGTGTACGAACGGTATCTCCGATGTCCAGCGTTCCAGACTAGCTCATTCCCCTTTCGAAGGGTTTTTTGAACCGCTGATCATCTCGGATGAGGTGGGATTTGCTAAACCGGATCCTGAGATATTCAGAATCCTGCTTGATAAAGCCGGTATAACCGATAAGTCGACTGTTCTCATGATAGGCGACAGTATCAGCTCGGACATCTCAGGGGCAATTGCTGCCGGGTTGCCGTGCTGCTGGTACAATCCGTATGCTGCAGAATGGCCTCTGGTTGCCGGGCCTGATTTTATAATTAATGAACTTTCAGATCTGGAAAGTATAGTTTACCTGGAGGAATAATGGCATATTCAGATGAATTTATCCGGCAGATAGGCAAGAGAGCCTCGCGGGATGTTTTAAACACGCTTACAGTCAGAAACCTTTTTTTTAATTTTCTCGGGGACGTCCCCGAAGATTTACGATGGGATATTTTTAATCTGTTTTTTCCCGAGGGCGCGGATGATGCAGAACTGAGTACCTCCGAAGCGGAAAGGCTTTCTTCAATAATTGATCTCGTTGAAGGAGAATATGAAGAGGATGAATTAAAACTCACCAATGATGAGTTGAAATATATCAGTGAGGGAGTCAATGATTTTGCCCTCGATTTATCAGATGATATACTCATGAACGTGATGCAGGCGGCAGTTGCCAGAGGATTGATGGGATAATGTACTATAAAGATGAAATAAAGCCCGGCATGCTGGGGTATCTGCGAAATACAGTCTGGGCCGGATTTATATACGGCCTTGCTGCCCTGGTATTCGGTATTTTTACAATAATAACTCCGACGGGAACTTTGATTGTTTTTGTAGGGGCTATAGGGTTTTTCCTCCTTGTTCAGGGATTAATTCTTACTGTATCTGCGCTGATGGGAATAAAAAAAGATCCTCATTGGTATCTGGGGCTCGGAGCTGGTCTTCTTCAGCTGCTGCTCGGCCTTTTCATAGTTATGCGCTCAGGTGCTATTTCAAATACAGCTCTTATGCTGTCGACCGTCGGAATAGGCCTCGTAGGTATCTCTACCGGAACATATAATCTGGTAAATGCAATCAGGCACAGAGATCTAATCAATAATGTCTGGCCCTCGGCGCTCCGCGGCGGGCTGTTGTTCATCATCGGCGTGTCCATGCTGCTTGCACCCTTCGGTTTTGGTCTGACGATGATGAGAGGCATAGGTGTTGTTGCTGTTTTACTCGGCTTACTGCAGTTGTGGGCATCATTCGGGATGCTGCGGGAGTTAAAAAATGATAAAGATCAAGGTTAAGTCATACTGCCTGGGAATGTGGCAGACAAATTCCTATGTGGTATCGGCTGAGGAATCAGATAAGTGCTGGATTATCGATGCCGGCTTCGATCCTGAACGAATGGTTGCTGATATTAAAATAAAGAACCTGTCACCGGAATATCTCATATACACACATGCGCATCTTGATCACATAGCCGGGACAGTCGTCATCCGGGAAGCATTTCCGGATATCAAAACCGCTATTTCTGAGGTTGAAGCCTCGTTTCTGGGAGATCCGGCAAAGAATCTTTCATCCTCCGCGGGCATGAATGTAACTGCGGATGATGCTGATTTACTATTAACTGATGGGCAGGAGCTTGACTTTGAAGGTCTGAAATTCAAGGTACTTGCTACCCCCGGACACAGTCCCGGCGGAATCTGTCTCTACCAGGAAGATGCTGCTCTGCTTTTCGCAGGGGATACTCTTTTTCAGGGCTCGGTAGGCCGTTACGACTTTCCGACCTCGAACGGAGATAATCTGTTTACATCAATTAAACAGCAGCTCATGCCTCTGCCTCCGGAGACTAAGGTTTTTCCGGGACACGGCGGTGCTACAACTATTGGAGAAGAGAAAGAACATAATCCTTTTTTGAGAGGTTGAGGTTGAATAATGAGAAATAAATGCCGGTTCTTCCGGTATTCTGCAGTAATAATGCTGATTTTCCTGTCTGCCGTATCATCCGTCGCGGAGGTCGTATATATCGAGGATACGGGCTTCGTCCTCGAGCCTCCGGTCGGATGGACAATTTTGGATGTAAGCGAGTCACGGTGGACCTTCCAGGATTTTACCGGTGAGGCATTTATGCAGATTAAAATGTATCCTGGAGATAAATATGATTCTGCCGGGGCCGTTTTTAACGGAGTAACTGCGGAGATCAATGCTGAAGCCGAAGGAGACATCTACGACCTCTATGGACGCGAGGCTGTTTTCGGTTTTCTTGAGTTTAACAGCGGCGGTTATGATTATTCCGGTTATGGACTTTTTATCGACGGAGATGATTTCGATTTGACGATACTGTCGTTTTCGTCAACCGAAGCCTCCGAGCTGCTGCGTGACTACGTCCTTTCCGCTCTGGATTCCTTCGCCCTGTCGCCGGTGCTCATGCTGAACCCGGGCCCGGTAAGCAGTTATTACCTGCAGTCATTCGGCGAACCGCAGCGGCAGCAAACGGCGACGGTATTCGAAGATCAGGCGGTTGATTGGCTTGTCGACGCTAATGCTGTTGAGACCTCCCAGCTTGTAATCGAGCGCGAAGCGGCAATCCTCAGTGATTTCAGACCCGATAGCGACGAGGGTATCGAGGCCTGGAAGCGCTACTACCGCATAATTTATCGCGACAATTATTCGCGCCTCGATTACCCGGCGGCATTACTTAAAGAGCGGCTGAGCGAGGTTTCTTCATCAAGCAGGGGCTCCGCCGGTAACGCTGGCGACACCGATGCTGCAGATGATGATTCATGGTTTTCAGCCAGGCTGACACCGCGGGAGCTCGCAGCAGATACTCCGCACCGCCTGTTGAGCTGGGTACAGAAGTTCAACTACAGGCGCACGGGGGGCTCCGATCTTATAAGCCCGCTGGCCGCCGCAGCTTTTCAGGACGGCGACTGTGACAGCCGGGCACTTCTTTACATTATCCTGCTAAACCATTATGGTGTTGATTCCGCTATAATGGTATCGGCCGTTTACAGTCATGCCATGGCGGCTGTTGATACTGCAGGGCAGGGCGCGCGAATTGATGTGGGCGGGAAGGGTTTTCTTGTCGCCGAAACTACCGATGAAGTGGGCCTTGGAATGATTGCCTCTGATATGGCAGATCCTGCAAAATGGGTAGTAATACCCCTAATGGAGAAAGAACCGTGGAATTAAAAGGTTTTCAAAGAAGTTATCTTAGCAAACTGGCTCATGAAATAAGACCGTCAGTACAACTCGGGGTTAAGGGGCTTACTGACGCTCTGGTAAAACAGACAGATGAAATGCTTGAACATCATGAACTGATTAAGGTGAAATTTATAGACTATAAAAAAAGTAAAGATGAACTCAGTCGGCAGCTATGTGAAGCAACTGATGCTGAGCTAATCAGGGTAATTGGTAATATTGCTATTCTATACCGCCAGGCGCGGGAACCTGATCACCGAAAGTTAAGGATTCCCTCAAAAAAGTCCTGATAAGATGATTAGTTAAAAAATATATATAAAATTATAGAATTATTCAAAATTTATGCTACAGTCTACCTATATATATAGGAGAAAAGATGAAAACAAAAAAATTGATCGTGATGTTACTGATCGCACTTCTGAGCATGTCATTTTTCGGATGTAATGCCATTAGTAGTGTATTCGACTCGGTATTTCTGTCCACACCGGATGTAAAGGCTGTGGAACTTGATGATTATGATGAAACTGCAGGAGCAGTATCATCCGAGGCAACACTGGAAGAAGGTCTGGAGCTTGCCTTTTCTGCGATGGGTAATGCTGCGCCGTCAAGAACTATTCTCGGAGACGATTATGAAGCAATAGTTGATGTGTTGAAGATTGCCGCTCCGGATGTTGCAAGGGTTATCGCACCTGAGGCTCCGGCATCGAGAAAGGCTACAGCGAGTGCCAGCGCATCGATCACCAACGAAGAACTCACTGACGGAAACATGACAATTGTAATAGATGAAATTCAATTCTCAGGAGAAGCTGAGTTGGACGATATAGATGAACCGACTAATGCAACAGCAAAGTTCGATGCAAAAATTGAGCTGGGCATCTCGGATATTGAGGATCAGTATTGGGATGATGTTAATTTGGTTTACGTACCTTACAGCGTTGACGATTTCAGACTTAATGTTAATGGAAACGGTAACGGTACAGCCGCCTTTGGGATGGGCGGTTATGAAGACATTGAAAGCGTTGAATACTACACCGGTCTTGCCGTTTCTGTTGGCTTCTCTCTGACTTCTCCGGGCTGCTCGGGAAAATATCTTGCAACATTCAAGTATGTGAACAGCGCAACAATCACCGGCGGTGATACTGAACCTGATTTTACAGGGGAAGAATCCCTGGAAATTACAGTTAGCGTATACGATAACAAAGGCATTCCGCTTGAGGAAAAAACATATACAGAAACTGAGATTATATCTTTGACAGCATCTGTATAATTTGTACGAAAATTAAAATCGAGGCGCCCGGGTGATTCCGGGCGTTTTTCTTATATGAAATACGGCAAGGAATGTGCTATCAATGCTTGTTTACTGCTCGTCGTATTTCAAAACTTCTTCATTGACATATTCAAGACTGATGCCGACCTCGGCAAACATCTGCTCTGATTCCGCTCCGGCATGGTATTTCTTTTCACAGACAACCCGGGTAATGCCGCAGTTGATTATCAGCATTGCGCAGGTTCTGCAGGGAGTCATTCGGCAGTAAAGAGTTGCCCCTTCTATGCTTATGCCGCACCTTGCCGCCTGGCAGATTGCGTTCTGTTCGGCATGCACTGTTCGTACACAATGCTGTGTGACCGAGCCGTCTTCGTGCAGCATCTTCTTCATCTGATGACCGACCTCATCACAATGCGGCAGACCTTTAGGTGAGCCTACGTACCCCGTCACAAGGATCTGTCTGTCTTTTGCTATGACACAGCCGCTGCGGCCGCGATCACAGGTTGCACGTTTGGAGATAGCATTGGATACCTCCATGAAGTATTCGTCCCAGCTGGGTCTGATGTATTTCTCATTCATGAAAACAGTATATCATCGACTGAAGAAAAAGTAATTGATAAAAAAAGATGTCCAACCCGATAAGGGAAGGACATCTCTTTATCTGATATTATTTCTGATGCTCAAGCTCTAGTGTGATGGTAGGAGCGTTACAAACTTCATCCGGACCGTAGTACTGGATAGCACCCGGGAACCTGAAGCTTGTTTTAACTGCCCACTCATTTCGCTTGGCTGCGAATGCCTTGAACGGTGCGCCGTCAAGTTCAACAAGGGCTTTTTTTATAACCGGTTTGCTCTTACCGTGTCTTATCTCGAGGTTCATCATCATAGTAACGGGTATTCCTCCGGCAATCCATTCTGATGCAGGTTTTGAGAGATTTCTTACCGATGACATATAGCCTGTGAGGCCGTTTGCAATAAGGGTGAAGGCTGTGTAGCCAAGGGCGTAACAGTAGTCAGAGTCAAAGTTTGACGGGAATGCACATCGTCCTTCGTATCCGAAGAAATGGTGCTGGTGACTGAATGCCCCCTTGTATTTCCCTTCACTCTTGAGTTCGCTGAGTTTTGCTTCGACCATCTCGATGAGAAGGATCTCGGTTTCAATTCGTGATACCTGAACGTTTCCGTGGGGGTCGCGGTCCATCAGCAGCTGACGCTGGATGTTATTAGGTAGGGATGAGAAAGCGTATGAAGAATCCTTCGAGAGGTTCTTGTTAATCCATGCAGACTGATCCTCAAAGGTGTTCAATGTATTATAGTAGTCGGCCTTATCTGCAAGCAGATCGTTAAGCTCGCTGATAAGTGCGCCCATCTCGGGGATGAACTCTATAAGTCCTTCTGGAACGAGTACGACTCCGAAGTTTTCATCGTTGTCGGCACGTTTAACAACCAAATCGGCAATTTCATTCACAATCTCAGTGAGGCTTGTTTTATGAGTTTCAACCTCTTCTGATATAATTGCATAATTAGGTTGTGTCTGAAGTGCACATTCAAGTCCAATATGCGACGCGGAACGTCCCATCAGTTTGATGAAGTGCCAGTATTTTTTCGCGGAGTTTGCATCGCGCTCAATGTTTCCGATGAGCTCTGAATAGGTCTTGGTGGCTGTATCAAAACCGAATGACGCTTCGATATGCTCATTCTTAAGGTCGCCGTCGATGGTTTTAGGACAGCCGATTACCTGAATCCCTGCATCTTTACCCGCAAAGTACTCAGCAAGCATTGCTGCATTGGTATTCGAATCATCTCCGCCTATGATTACAATCGCGGTAATATCATTCTTTTTACAAACCTCAATACCTCTGTTGAACTGTTCCTCGCTTTCAAGTTTTGTTCGGCCTGAGCCTATTATGTCGAAGCCGCCGGTATTCCGGTATCCATCAAGGTAGCCTGCAGTAATTTCAATTTTGCTGTCTTCAACGAGACCTGAAGGTCCGCCGAGAAATCCGTAGAGTTTGGATTCAGGATTGCCCGCCTTTATTCCGTCGAAAAGACCGGCAATAACGTTATGACCGCCTGGAGCCTGACCGCCTGATAGTACAACTCCGACGTTGATCTTATTCCCGGCATCTCTATTAACAGTTTCAACAAGCTTTGCTATAGGCATGCCATAGGTATTAGGGAACATCTTTTTCAGCTCAGTTCTGTCTGATATAGACTCTGTGGCTTCTCCCTGTTCAATGCTTATTTTGCTTACATCAGATTTTAGAATTTCAGGAAGATGCGGCTTATAATTATAGCGATCTTTCTGCAGTGGTGATAAATTCATCTTACTTGACTCCTATAGATGGTCTTAATTCCTTCTAAGCTTAAATATATAAAAAAACGTGAACTAGCACAAGATTGCACTTTATATATAATTTGATGATAAAGGTGGAAATTTGTGCTGGTTTATTGTAGTTTTGATTCATGGCAGTTTATAAATTAGTTAATCAGATACAGAACTATGCATGGGGGTCGCTTAGCACTATGTCCGACCTTTTAGGATATGATAATCCTGAGAATGAACCCATGGCGGAACTGTGGATGGGCGCTCATCCTAAATCACCATCGGCTGCGGTGGACGGCTCAGGACAGGAAATTTTGCTGAACGAGCTTATTTCAAGCTCGCCGAATGAAACAGTCGGTGCCGAAACCGCAGCAGGTTTTGGGGGAAGGCTGCCCTTTCTTTTCAAGGTGCTTGCCGCGGGGAGCCCGCTGTCGATTCAGGCACATCCGAATCTTCAGCAGGCCCGGGAAGGATTTGCCCGGGAGAATGCCGCAGGAATTGAGCTTGATGCATTCAACCGTAACTATAAGGATGATAATCATAAACCTGAGATAATATGTGCCTTGACTGAATATCATGCCATGCGTGGATTCAGGCCGGCTGCCGAGATTGCTGTGAATTTCAGAAAGATCATGATACCCGAGCTTGAAGCGGTTGTGACAGTTTTGGAGGCATCGGCGGCAATTCCCTCAGGCGGCAGCCGGGACAGTGCTGCAGTGGGCGTTAGTGCGGCGCTGAAGGCTTTTTTTACCGAATTGATGCAGCTTTCCGCTGCCGCGATGACGGCACTGATAGGGAATGCTCTTGAGGCATCCGAACGGGACAGCAATTTTCCGGGTGCGCGCTGGATAATGCGTCTCTCTGAACTCTATCCCGGTGATATCGGGATAGTAAGCCCCCTCTACCTCAATCTTGTTACCCTGCAGCCGGGCGAGGCGATGTATCTGCCTGCGGGTGTTCTGCATGCCTACCTTGAAGGGCTTGGTATGGAACTTATGGCTAATTCGGATAATGTTCTGCGCGGCGGGCTTACACCGAAGCACGTTGATGTGCCGGAACTTCTCTCAACGCTCAGCTTCAGTCCTGGAAAGCCTGAAATCCTTAATCCTGTTAAAATATCGAATTACGAGTCCGCATATTTTACCGAAGCCCCTGAGTTTTATCTGTCTAAGGTTGAGCTTGTCGGCGGCACGTACGAGCTGCCTCTCGATAACTATGGACCGAAGCTGCCGTCCATATTCATCTGTGTCGAGGGAGAGATCGGCATAAACGACAGAGGACAGAACGGCAGTGAAAACATTTCGATACAG
>DMKD01000362.1 GCA_003454605.1 Spirochaeta sp.
CATAGGGCTGAACCCTATGGCCGTCGCCGGTCAGAAAATATTTATATATGGTCAGCCCTTCCAGACCAACCGGGCCGCGTGAGTGAATCTTTCCGGTCGCAATTCCAACCTCAGCACCGAACCCGTAGCGGAATCCGTCTGCAAAGCGGGTTGAACAGTTTTTCAGTACCGAACTTGAATCGACATTTGCCATGAATATATCGGCATTAGCGTTATTTGTCGTTAAGATGCAATCTGTGTGATGACTTCCGTGGGCGTTAATGAACTCGACTGCTTCTTCTAACCCGCTCACAACCTTTATTGAAAGGGTAAAGTCATTATACTCGGTATCCCAGTCCGCATCAGTTGCAGGGTCAATATCTATTAAAGCGCAGCTTCGCTCATCACCGAGGAGTTTGACCTCGGGCATTTTTTCAGGCAGTCCTGGAATTATCTGTGCGGCTGATTTCTCATGTACCAGCAGGGTCTCAATGGCGTTGCATACTGCCGGATACTGGCATTTTGCGTCACGGATAAGCTCGAGGCTCTGCTCAAGCTCGAATTCCTCATCTACAAACATATGACAGATGCCGTCTGAATGGCCCATGACGGGGATTTTAGTATTATCCATGATGTGACGGACCAAAGCGTTTGAGCCGCGCGGAATCATCAGATCGATGTACTGATCAAGCTCGAGCAGCTTGCTGATATCTTCGCGGCTTTCAACAAGCATTATTGTATCTTTAAAGTCGGGCGCGGTACTTTCGGCAGCGGCTATGATTAGCTCAGAGAGAATCCGGTTTGAATTCAGCGCCTCAGAGCCGCCTTTGAGAATCACTGTATTGCCGCTCTTCATGCAGAGACCGGCAATCTGTACAAGGGCATCAGGTCTGGATTCAAAAATCACGCCGATGAGTCCTATAGGCACCGACAGCCGGTTCAGCACCAGCCCCTCATCGAGTTCGCGGTGCAGTGATGATTTTCCAAGCGGGTCAGGCAGGGCCGCGAGAGATTCAAGCCCCAGAGCCATCTGTTCAAGCTTCGACTCGGAAATAGCAAGCCGCTTAACAAGGGCGTTGGCAAGATCCTGCTTTTCAGCATTTTCAAGGTCCTTCCGGTTCTCGGAAATTATTAAGGATGCATTGGCGCGCAGGGCATCTGCTGATTTTTTCAGAGTCCTGTTTCTGAGCTCTTCGCTGACCGAAGCCAGCTTATATGATGATTCCTTCAGTTTTGCGGTTCTTTCAATCAATGTCATTTGCCCAGCTCCTTGCTTCGTTCTATCGTTCTGGCTACAGTACGGCCGATAATATCCTTGTATTCTGATGCTTCGAGAATTTCACGTCCGGCGACAGTGGTGCCGTTGGGCGAACTCACCATCTTTACCAGTTCCTCGGGACTCATATCCTTCTGCTGCAGCAGGGCGGCTGTCCCCTTCATCGTTTGAAGCGCAAGCTCACGCGAAAGCTCAGGCGCAAGCCCCGATGCTGTACCGGCTTCAATGAAGGCTTCGGCAAGCCGGGCAAAATAAGCCGGCCCCGAACCGGAAATCCCGGTTACGGCATCTATAAGCTCTTCTTTAACAAGAACAGCGGTACCTGCAGCCTTAAGCAGTTTTTCGGTTACAGCGAGGTCATCGGCGGTAACACTTTTACCGGCTGAGAAGCCTGCTGCCATCTCACCCACGAGGCAGGGTGTGTTAGGCATGACACGGACAATACGTGCCGCGGGCATGAGCTCTTCGAAGAAGGCTATCTTTAGTCCGGCGGCGATAGAAACAACAAGACCGTCATATCCTGAGAGGGAAGCAATTGCGTCCTTCATCATCTGAGGTTTAACCGACAAAAAGAGTATGTCACTTAACTCGCCTAGCTCGTTTACCGAGGCCGCCGGCTCAACGCTCGTAAAACTGTCGACAAACAGTCTTATCCGGTCGGGGGCGATATCGAAGGGTACGATAACGACATCATCAATGTTTTCCGAAACAGCTCCGGCTATCGCGTACGCCATATTACCGGCGCCTAAAAATCCTATTCTCTGCATTCGATGATATTAATATAAAGGATGGATATTTTCAACTATAGGATCAATACTGAAATGCTGAACAGAATTATTGTTTCACCACTGCAGATTTGAGCTTCCTGAAGATATCATCTCCTCGTTCGGTCAGAACAACGGCAGCAAGAATGAACATGAAACCGAATATCATTCTTATGTTAAGAACCTCGTTGAGGAAAATGATTCCGAATATCAGTGCAAAAACCGATTCCAGTGACCATAGGATAGAAGCATGAGAAGCTTCAGCCCATTTCATCGCAATATTTGACAGAAGATGACATGCCAGTGAACCAAGCAGCACCAGGAAAAGCAGCTGAAATATTTCAAAGGGACCGTAAGTGAACTCTACGGGGAACGGCTCAGCAATCAAAGCTACGATAAGGGATAGAAAACCGCCGAAAAACATCTCAACAAAGGTAAGATTAATCGGTTCATAAAGCTTAGAGTAATAATCAAATCCGATAATACTTCCGCTGAAACAGAGTGCAGCGCCGAGAGTAAGCAGATCACCCTTATTGAATCCGTTGCCCCCAACTTCAAATGACAGCAGCGAGACTCCGACAATCAGAATTCCAGCACTAAGCAGTGATAAAAAACCGGGGAATTTTTGCTTGACTATCCAGACAATAAAAGGAACCATAACAACGTAGGTCGAAGTCAGAAACCCGGATTTGCCAGCAGTTGTAAACTGAATACCAATCGTTTGAAGGGTGAAACCTCCGAACATAAAAACACCGAGAATCAAGCCTGCTTTAATCTCCTGCCTGCTTGTTTGTCTAATCCTCCTCCAGAATAGAGGGAGCATTATTATGGATGCAGCAATAAACCGGAACGTGTTTATCCAGTTTGGAGGAAGGTGTTCGACCAGATCCTTTACGACAACATATTCCACCCCCCAAAGCAGGGCAGAGAGTATTATCATCAGATCGGCAGTGAGTGTTTTATTTTTCAGAAACATAGCGCATTTTAATTCTCCATTGCAAAAGGAGATTTGTAGCGGTCATAGTCAGCCAATAGAGAACTGCACCGGAGGGCATATTGTAGATGACTAAAAACATGACAACAGGCAGAAGATAGGACATGATCTTCATGCTTTTCATAGAATCTGCCGGAGCCTGGATGTATCGCGACTGAATAAGAGAAACCACAAAGGCAATGATCGGAAGCAGTCTGATTTTATCCCAGGCAGTTACAGGTATCTGTGCAGGAGCTATATCAATGATGAATTCCGGCAGTGCAATATCGTTTATCCAGCCGGGGATAAAAGCCGCCAACCTGAAGTCTATGTCGGTCAGAAGCAGAACATAGGTCAGGATGAAAAACGGAAGATGAATAATAAAAGGAACCAGACTCGAACGGGGTTTTACATCATTCTCCTGAAAGAGTTTGATTGTCGCTTCGCTCATCTTCTGATCATTATATTTATGAGTTTTTTTAAGAGCTCCTATCTGAGGACCTAGCAGCTGCATTCTGATTGCATTATCGTAGGTTCGGCGCGAGACAGGATAGATAGCTGCCTGTATAATCAGAGCGAAGAGAATGATTACCAGACCATAGTTGGGAATTACCCTGTGCAGTAAATTTAAAACGGTCTTCACTATCTTTGAGAGAGCAGAGACGATTCCACCCTCTCCCGCGAGAAGCCCTAGCTCAAGACCGCTTAATCCAAAAGCGTTAGTCTCAGCTGAATCAAAAGAGTCCAGGATTGGAGCGTCTTTAGGGCCGAAATACATATAGTATTGATCCGATACCGAGGCTGAGCCGTCCGGGGGACGCTGGATAAAATAAGCATTCCGTTTGAATATCCCGGCCGCATTCCGTTCATCCCAGGCCGAGCTGTAGTTCTCAAGCTGCGGTACCGTGACAGAGGTGAAATACCGGCTTTCCATCCCCATCCATTTATAGGGAGTATCAAGTTCGAGATAAAGCTCCTCTTCGGGTGTTCCCAGGTTCCGCTTTTCTCCATTATCCAGAAGACAGAAATATCTATAGACATAACCACGGTCAAGTTTTTCAACCTCAGGCCCCAGCTGCGGGCCGAAACCTATAGAATACAGGCTTTCTCCATCACCTATAGGCAGACTGCCGCTAAGCGGTACGATGTCAAGCTTGAATTCAATCATATAACTGCCCGGCTTGAAGCTCCAGGTCTTTGTTATCTCAAAACTGCTGCCGTCAGCATCAGCAAAAATCCCGCTGAATATGACATCATCTCCCTTCAGTCTGCCTTTAAACTTTCCGCCAATCACAGCTGCTTCAGAACCGCCGTTATAAATACTGAAGGGGTATATCCCGCTGTCACCGGAAAATATCAGTTCAACATTGCCGCCGTCAGCATCTTCATAGTTATTCAGTTTCAGAGATACGGGCACACCGCCTTCAGATGAGAAATCAACTGAAAATATTTCATTTACATAACTGACGAAGTCTTTATCCGCTTCAGTGAGGGATGTAAAGCCGGTTGTTTGAGGGGAGTAATCATCGGGAAGGAGAGCCTGCTCGGCAGCCTCACTCACTGCTTTTTCAGCAGCAGCCGCATCCTTATCCATTATAAAATTATTATAAATAAAAACCGTTAGAAATATGGCAATTATGCATAATCCGCCGGTAATCCATATCTTCTTATTCATAAGATCAGCCTCCGCATAGAGTGTTAATCACTTCAATTTCAGCAGAATTCGGTATTTTAAAGCCGTTTCTATCCGCTTTTGTAACAGTTTCGCCATTAATCCTGACTATCACCCGAGGATTACTGATTGTATAACCTATCTGCCTGTAGATCTCTTTAAATGTAATATCAGCCTTCCATTCAACGTCTTTTCCATTCACCTTTAACATGATTTCACCTTATAATGTTATATAACATAAATCTATAGCATGATTCTGACTTCACAGTGATATCTGACTGAAAGAGTCCATATCGAATTGCATTGCCGTTCAGATGTCTTATAATACATTCAGTCTCCGAGCCGTACAGACCTTAAGGTGGATTCCGATGGAATCTTCTATGGCTGCCGGCCTCCGGGTAGAGTTGGAAACGATGCTGCCTTCCAGTCTTGAAAAGGAGGAATATCAAGATTGCTTCCATGCAATCTTGATATTTTGGAGTTTGAGAGCAAAACTGCTGCGCAGCTTTACCTTCCAAACTCCACCCCCGCTCACCGCCTTCCATGGCGGATTGAAAACGGGACACCCGCATAGCGGGATATTTTACCAGGAGGAATTATGCCTTTAAAATTTGATCTCTCAAAATGTACTGGCTGCAAACTATGTCAATTAGCTTGCTCATCCAGCCACTACGAAGTTTTCAACCCGGAAAAAGCAAGGCTAAAAATGATTCACGAATACAACGACGACGGAATCAGAATTGCGTCAAAAAGCTGCATTCTCTGCAAAAAATGTGAAAAAGTATGTCCGGTTGGCGCTATCACGAATAACGGCAGATGGATGATTGTTGATGAAGCTAAATGTATCGGATGCGGAACTTGCGTGGATAACTGTCCAACCAAGATTATCTTTCTAAATGAAAAGAAATCCACTATCTGCGATCTCTGCGGAGGTGAACCTCAGTGTATAGAATGGTGCCCGAAAGGGGTTATTTCACTGAAAGAACGCAAGGGGGCTTCAGCATGAACAGCTTAACAGGAAAAATACTGAAGGTTGATCTGAGCTCAGGACAGATCAGCGATATGAAAACCCCTGTAGAATGGGTTGACCTGTATACCGGCCAGAAGGGTCTTGGCTCAAGAATACTGATGGAAGACGTAAGTCCTGCGACAGAGCCCTACTCACCCGAGAATAAGGTAGTACTTACAACATCCGTCATGGGTGGAACTATCGTTGCCTGTTCATCAAAACTGGCGATAACAACCAAGTCTCCGCTTTCAGGAACCATCTCCGACGGTTCGGTAGGCGGACACACCGGTGCCGAACTCAAATATGCCGGATTCGACGCGGTAGACATCAAGGGCAAAGCAGATAAACTTTCATACCTTTTTATCACCGATGAAAAGGTTGAGATTCGTGATGCTGCGTCACTGAAGGGCCTCGGAACCTTCGCCGTTGATGCGAAACTCAAAGAGGAAATCGGTGACGAAGAGCTAAAAATTCTGGCAATTGGTCCTGCCGGTGAGAATCTTGTACCCTACTCCTGTATTTCTTCAGAAAAATACCGGCAGCTGGGCCGCGGCGGCATCGCGGCTGTCATGGGAAGCAAAAATCTGAAGGCGATAGCAATAAGGGGGAAACTGGACGTATGCGTAAATGACCTCAAGGGTCTTCTGAAATATTCAAAAGAAGTAACCGAACGCGATGAAGTAACAGCCGACGACAATGAGATCTACGATCTTGGAACAACCTGCCTGGTCGATTACAGTCAGGAATCGGGCCTTCTTCCTACTAGGAATTTCCAGGAAGGCACATTCGAAGATGCCGAGCAGATTAACGGTCAGGCTTTCAAGGATGTTAGAAAAAACAAAAAGGGCTGCTTTTCATGCGGAATTGCCTGCGGCAACTATGTAGAGGAAGGCGACACATCAGTAGAGGGTCCGGAATATGAAACTATTGTATTAGGCGGATCATCTATCGGTAACGGAAGCAGGAAAAAACTCATTGAGTTTAACTCAATTTGTGATGACCTTGGACTCGATACAATATCAGCCGGCGGAACTATTGCCTACATGATGGAAGCAACCCAAAAAGGCGTTCATGACTTCGACATCAGATTCGGCGAGATGGACAAAGCCCTTAACATGCTCGAAAAGATTGCCAACCGCGACGGTATCGGTGATGAAGCTGCGCTCGGTTCAAAAGCAATGTCGGAAAAATACGGCGGCGAAGACTTTGCCATCCAGGTTAAGGGACTCGAACTGCCCGGTTATGACCCCAGAGGTTCATGGGCAATGGGAATTGCATATGTAACAGCACCGCGAGGCGGATGTCATATGTCATCCTACCCCATTGCTGAAGAAGCCTGGGGCGAGCTTGATCCCTTTACCTTTGAAGGCAAGGGCAAACTGGTTGCCGACATGCAGAACTCACAGTTCTGTAAGTTTTCTATGGGTGTCTGCGACTTCTGGCCGATAGACGACGAGACTCTCGGACGTCTGTTCGAACTCAGCTACGGCGGCGAATGGCCGGCAGACAAGGTTTATAAAACCGGCGAGCGCGTGTTCAACCTGCAGAGGATGTTCAACATCATGGCCGGCTTCGACCGAACTGAAGACAAGCTTCCCGGACGTTTCCATAAGGAACTCCTGAAAGCAGGACCGCCCAAAGACATTGCCTACACAAAAGAGGCCTTTGATGCGGCTATGGATGAATACTACGCCTACCGCGGCTGGGACGAACGCGGCCGCCCGACGGTTGAAAAGCTCGTAGAACTCGGTATCGAGCCCAAGTTCATTGAAGCCTACAAAGCAGTATTGTAATAGAGTGTTTTAAATGTGAATCCGCATTGTTGGACAACATATTTCAAAGCGGTCTCCTACCCGGAGGCCGTCTTTTTTTCGGGGAACAGCAAGGGCCAAATATTACCTTTTTACTTTCTGTTTATCATGAATTGAACATGCTATACTTACCCCATGGAAGACAAAGTAATATTTATTAACGGATTCACACAGGACGAAACAGTAGCAATAATGCGAGCTGTAAAAGCGGTTATTGCTGACCCGGGTGGAACAGCCTTTTCAATGGGTACTCCCACAAACCGGGATTGGGTAATCAAGGATCTCATCAAAGAGGTCCGGGAAGAGCATGAGTATATGAAAAAAAACGCGAAACCAAAAACGGATTAATAATATGAAAACAAAATTTACATTTCTCATGGATGATAAACCAGGAGAAGCTCTTCTTAACGAACACGGTCTTTCAATCCTGATTGATACGGGTAAGCACAGAATACTCTTCGATACGGGGCAAAGCAGCCGTTTTGCATCGAATGCTGAAAATCTCGACATTGATCTTGGAACCGTTGATCTAGCCATGATTTCACATGGTCATTACGATCACGGAGGGGGACTGCCTGCTTTCTTTGAGCGAAACGAGTCAGCACCGGTTTGGATACACAGTAAAGCAGCGCTACCGATCTATTACAGCACAAACAAAGGTGGTCGGACACGCTATGTCGGTATAAAAGAAGAGACATTTTCAGATTATAAAGACAGATTCATTTTTACAGATTCTGCCGTTACGCCGGCCGAAGGAATACACATTATTCCAGGTACGGATGTCCCAGGCCGGGGTCCAATTTATAAAGATGGTTCACTGTACCTGAAAGAAGGCGATGTTGAGAGTATCGAGACCTTTGATCATGAGATATTCATGGTCATCGAACGGGAAGAAGATATTATCCTTATTTCAGGATGCTCTCATAATAATATCGTCGCTATCATCAAGCATGTACGAGAATTGTTTTCTGAAAAGAGGCTGACTGCAGTTATCGGCGGGTTTCATTTACCCGACCTCGCCGGATACAACAGTAAACATGAATCTGCTGCGAAAAAAACAGCCGGGGATTTAAACATTATTGTCAGTGAAATTAACACTCTTGAATCTTCACTACCCTTCTATTACACCGGACACTGCACCGGCGACAGGGCAAAAGTGATATTAAAAGAAGTATTAGGGGATAAAATTGATTTTTTCCATGCCGGATACTCTTTTTTATTATGAAAACCTCATTATTACCAGCTTAGTGTTGACATGACAACAAAACAGGGTTTATTATAAACCATAATTTTTACGAAGGAGACAGATAAACGATGATCAGATTAATCAATTTTTCAGCTTATACACTAGTATTTGTCAAAGGAGATCTGTCGTAATCATTATTTAATTTGAATGACTGCCGCAGTTCTCACGAACTGCGGCTTTTTTTTGCTCACAGAGGTGGAGCAAATTTTAATTGAGCCGTAAACAAGAAGTGTAAAACTTACTATGTTTGCGGCTTTTTTATTCCCGTACCGATGCGCAGCGGAAAGGGATATCAAGGAGGAGGAAAAAATGTTAGCAGATAGTTTTAACTATAAACTTGCTGCAGGGCTTCACCGGGAGAGACTCGCTGAAGCAGCATCAATCAGGTTTGCAATTAAGGCCAGGAAGGCTGAAAAAGAAGCTAAAAAACGTCATTCCGCCGTATTCACGGAAGTCAGGCTGAAATACAGAATCGGCAGACAACTGATTGCGATCGGCGAAAGAATGACGGCATGACCTGAATGGAAAAAAATCAAGGAGGAGAAACCTATGATGAGAGATATTAACAGTTAGCTGCTTGCAGCGAATATTTTTTACCGTCTGCATAACGCGGGCGGTTATTATACTTATTTGAGGACATTGATCCTTTCTGCTTAATAATGAAAAACGGCTGCATCGATAGGAAGCAGCCGTTTATGTTTTAAAAAGAATATTCTAGCTATTTTTTCAATTTGGGAATTTCAGGTTTGAAATTCTTCCAGTCAGGGATTACAAATCCATCCGGAAACTCAGCGTTATCCATAGGATACCAGGTTTGGTTTCTACCGAAGAAGAGGATTTTACCCCTTACAATGAGTGTTTCACCCTCTTTCCAGAGTTGACAGTCGTAAATACCGGGTTTATCTTCTTCCGCATCACCCGGATCCATTATCTTGCCGCCGCCCCATTTTTTACCTTTGTCCTTCATATCCCAAATTATCGTAAGAGCATTGAAGGCGGGATCACCAACCAGATACGGGGAAGTATTAAGCTGACGATACATATCATCATCAATATATTCACCCTCATCATCGAATGACGCAATAACACGGCCATAGATCTTGCCCTGATATTTATAGACGGCTACTACCCCTTTAGGATTACCCGTCTCATCATCGACAGTCTTCCAGAGCCCGGTAATATCCTCAGCTGCAAAAACTGCTGCAGGCAATATAAGGCAAATCACAATAATTGAGAGCAAGACTCGTAAAAATCTTTTATTCATTGATTCCTCCATTTCTGTTGAAGTAATTTTAAAACAGGTTTGCGGAAAAACCAAATATTTTTTATATTAATTTCCTTTTTTGGTTGCTATAATCAGACTTTCAATGACATCTGTTACGAGCCTGAATTTCATTGTTGACAGATCGACTGCGAATCAACTATCCTCATTTTAATGGCAACCGAACAATTGTTTCAAATTGATAAGGAAAATCTTCCTATACTGGATGAAATCTTCTCATCCTTAACTAAGATGGATCAGACTGTTCTCAGGGAAAAGTTTGGGACAAAAGTTGAAGAGCTGAAACAGCAGGTCAAAGACAATTTTCAGCCGATCGGAATTTTAAAGAGATGTAAGATAGAAAATATCACTGAAGATGAAATTACACTCAATAACGGTACTGTGTTCAGCGGCAAGTTCCCCGATTATTACATACGGACCTGTTCTGAATTAGCCGTTTATCAAATAACGATAGGCGAACCACAGCAGGCTGAGTTTACAGACTCGGTATTTGATGAATATATAGTAGATGCCTGGAAGTCAGCCTTTATCGAATCGGCCTTCTTTCAATTTTATCAATTGTGCAGAGCTCAGATTACAGCCGAAGGGAATTTCACCCTTCCTGAGTTCTCTCCCGGCTATGAAGGATTTCCGCTTGAGAATCAGCGACAGTTATTTGATATTTTCACAGAAAACAATCTTGGTTTAACCCTGAGCCCGCAATTCCTCATGCTTCCTCTGAAATCACTTTCCGGCCTGATTGGTATAACAAAGCAAAAACCCACCGATGAATATAATCCGTGTGAGATATGCGGCATGCAGAACGACTGCACATACAGCGGAAAATGCAGTTACCGCACAGCCCTCTACTCATCATGACCGCATCCTTAAAATTCAAATAAAAAGCCGCCCGGAATGGCAGTACCGGACGGCTAAATTATTGAAGGATGTGGAAACTCCACAAATATGGACAAAAAACTCCTTCGGAGTATTTTTAGTAAAGTCTGGTTTCTACAACTTCATCTACAAGAATATCGAGCTTTGCAGCTTCGCTGAGATAGTAATCTCTTTCCTTGTCTTCAAGGCATTCCGGTGGAAAACAACCCTTTGTATTTATTACATCGTTCACAAACATCTTTGTGAACAGGAATGCAGCCTGACCAGTGAAGTATGATTCATGTGTAATGCCGGCTTTTTCGAATGCATCAGTGAGACCAGGTGCATAACAGTAAAGATCTACCCGGCTTGTTTTTCCGTCTTTCTTTCCGGTTACACGTACAAGAAATACGCCGTCCTCAGAGACCATGCCTTCATCAAGTACAGCCTTGATTTCGTCGGCATACTTTGGTGCAGGAGGTGTCAGTTTGGAGATAATATCCATAGGAACAATATCTGTTCCCTTGACATTCAGAACCTCATCAGAAAGAAGTCCCATCTTATAAAGTGATTCTGCAAGTTCCAGCCCGGGACCACCGTAACGGAAGTTAACCTCTTTTACGCCTTTGAGAACCTTGTCAGCGAGCAGCCCCATCGTTACAGGTTCTTCATGTTCATGGTCAGTCATTCTCTTTAGACCCGCTCCCTTGAATTCTGTCATCTGCGGATTGTTAAAGGGTTTAACGCGTTTGAACTCGCCGTCTTTATAAACAATGGGTTCCGCAGCCATATCGGCAAATGCAGTCTCAGGTGACCACCAGAACGGAATAAACTTCTTTGACCATATTTCGTCGTAAACAAAAATATCTATCCTGTCAACATTGTCGAGTTTTTCAACACCATGTCTTGTTAAAACATTGGCCATACCCGGTGCTGAGCCGGTATTTATAAGCGCAGTTAATCCTTTTGCTTCAAATTCTGATGTTCTGCCGAGACATCTCTTAACTGCTGATACAAAATCAGTATCACTTACAGGTCCTGATGCCAGATCCTGATAACAGGCTCCTACTTTAAGTGCTGCATCCATAACATTCATGTTGAAATCAGGAGCAAGCCCGTTCACAATAAGATCACAGCCTTCTGCAGCAGCTACTATCTCATCTACATTTTTAGCATTAAGCTGTACAGCCCTGGCCTTCTTCAACTGGCCGGCAACAGTTTTAGCTGCCTTTTCATCGTAATCTGCACAGATTACCTCAGATACATTTGCTTCTTCATCAAGCCTCTTTGCAATGGTGCTTCCCTGCGCACCTACACCAACAACTATTACCTTTTTCATTCTGCTCTCACCTCAATTAAACCTTACGGCCGTTTCAGGCATTTCACCTGTTTATATTTTGAAAAGGTATTTTGATTCGAACGGAATATTCGAATCTCAGATTAGAATCTGTGGAGTTTCCCGTCTTCCGGAAAACTCCGAATTAAATCGCTAAAGGGGATTTAATCATCTTTTTTGTTCAGATTAGCGAGCTGAGCCTTTGCTCCCTTTACATACCAGAAGATAAGACAGATAGGACCAATTATCGATATAGCCCCCATTATATAACATGTTACATTCCAACCCATTATGCAGCCTCCTCAACTGTTACTTTACCGACTGCGTTGGCAATCAGATAAATTACAATTACTAACGGTACAATAATAAGAATACCATGTTCCTGCCATAGTTCTACATTTCCGATTCTAACAAGATAGACTTCCCAGTCGTCACTCCATGTCCCGAAGAAATTAGACCATATATACCATATAATTGATGCGGCAAGACCAACACCTGTTGAAAGTACACCGGCAATCTTTTTAGGTGGTTTTTTACTGAAAGCTCCGAAGTAAACCGGTACAAGTGCTACAGATAAAATGATGGTTGCCTGAAAAACCCAGACTTCCATGATGGCATCAAATAAGAAGGTAAGTGCGATTGCGAAAACTGCAGAAGCAAGCATACCGAGCTTTGTCATTCGTTCAACCTGTTCAGAGGTTGCATCCGGATTGATAACACCCTTGTAGATGTCATAACCGATAACACCGCCTGAAACGAGGAAGTATGAGTCTGCGGTCGACATTGCAGCAGCAAGAACACCCGCGAGGAAGACGCCAAGCAGACCAACAGGCAGATACTGACCGCAGATTGCAAAAAGAGCCTGGTTTGCTTCAACTTCGGGGATGATTCCAAGGCCTATTGCAGCAGCACCGATGATCCCGAGGAAGGTGACACACCAGTCAAAAGAGAGCCACATCGGAACACCGGCTGTAAATGCCTTCTGAATTTCCTTCGGCCCTGAGGAAGCGAATACCCTCTGGAAAAATGCGGGTTCTGCAAGAACTGCAAATGCAGTAATACCGTAGGAGACAAGCGTCCACGGGCTCAGATAGCCCGCCCCTGCGCTGAAGAAGTAAGATGCATCCTCTGCGCTTCCGGTCCATTCAATAAGACCTTCGAATACACCTTCGTATCCGCCGATTGCCTTCCATCCGATAATCAGAGCAATACCGACTGTAATCATCATCGAGATAAACTGGATGAAGTCCGTCATTGTTACTGCCCATAAACCACCGGTCCAGGTGTATACCAGTACGAGAACTGCACCGATAAGAGTGCCGATCCAGATTGGCATGCCGGTAATAAGGTTAAGGATGAAACCGATACCCATCATCTCCATTGTATTCGTTGAATACAGGAATGCGGCTATAGAAGTGAAAACTCCTGTCGTTTTGCCATATTTCTTAAAGGCAATTTCCTGCATAGTTGTACCGTCAGGAAATATTTCCTTAAACTTCGGTGCTAGAATGGCCATAACTACATAAAGCGCCGTATACGGCAGCGAATACGCGAAGAAGGCTGATACACCTTCATAAAATCCAACCTCTGATGTTCCGAATAAGGTATCAAGTCCATAAAATGTTGATACCAGAGTTCCTACCAGAAGCGGTGCTGTGAGTGAGCGTCCGGCCATGAAATAATCATCAAATCCCTGCTGTTTTTTGGAAAAATAAAATCCTACAAACAGCATGAAAGCGATGTAAATCAAGACTATTGCCCAGTCAACTACGTGTAATTGAACTACTGCGTTTCCCAATCTCTTCTCCTCCATTATTTTATAGTTTGCACATACATTCAATCTATTAGCGATAACTCTGCTCTATCACTGCAATGCTACCTAACTAAAAAAATGATATACAACTTTACTTAATTCTAAATCCGTATTTTCATATTTGCAAGATGAAATTTACTCAGAAATGCAAAAAAGGATGATTAATCCTTGAATTTCCGATAAATTTTGTTTGTTTATTCACTCAATGAAAATATCGAAATATAAGACGGCCTGTAAACGAGTGTTGCAGACCGTCTTATTCTAATTAACTAATAACTTCTTTAACAGCCTCTTCAAAAACACCAAGAACAAAGTCGGCATCTTCATCTGTATGACATGATGAGATGAACCACGGTTCCCGTGAATCGTAGTCAGGCATAACACCCTTTTCAATACACTTATGAATAATTGCATTATAGGTATCATGATCTCCGTCTGCCCAGTGTTTGTATTCTTTACAAACAGGCTCTTCGGTAAATACGATTCCGGGCATTGCATCAGGACCCTGAATTACGTAAGGAACACCGGTTGCATCAAGAATCTTCTTCCAGCCTGCCCTCAGTTTCTTTCCGTGAGCATCAACTTTGTCAAGCTCTCCTGCAACGATCAGGTCGAGGACCTTGTCAGCTGCTGCCATTGAAGCAACATTGGAACCGTAGGTTCCGCCATGGGGGATCTTACCGGGGCCAACTTCACCCATGATATGTTTCTGTCCACCTATTGCAGCAACGGGAAATCCGTTACCAAGACATTTAGCATAGGTAACTATGTCAGCTTTAATGTTGAAATATTCCTGAGCTCCGCCCTTGGCAATTCTGAATCCGGTTTTAACCTCATCCATTATCATAACGATGCCATATTTATCACACTGCTCGCGTACAAACTCTAAAAAGCCGTCCTGAGGCATGATTGAAGCCTGATTTCCAAGAAGCGGCTCGATGATAATACATGCAATCTCCTGCCAGCGTTCTTTCAGCTTCTTTTCAAGAACTTCCTTGTTATTGAAAGGAAGTGAATACATCAAATCACCGACTGATCTGGGAATACCTGAACCCTGAGGAACAAGAAAGGGTGAGTTTATATAACCGACCCCGGAAGTCGGGGGATAGGTGTTCCAGAGTGAATAATCATGAAATCCATGATATGCACCGTCGAATTTCAGAACTTTGTCACGACCGGTAAAAGCTCTTGCAATTCTCATGGCCCCCATTGTCGCTTCTGTTCCTGTGTTTGACATTCTGACAAGGTCAACACCGGTGAGCTTCTTAATCTTTTCAGCAACTCTGATTTCATACTCATTGGTCATGGCAAAACAGTTGCCAATTTTCATTGCTTCGGTAATATGATCTGAGATCTCCTGTCTGGCATGTCCAAGAACAACAGGTCCGAATCCGAGTCTGTAGTCGACATAGCGCTTATCATCCTGATCCCATAGATATGCACCCTCACCTCTTTTGGCTACAAGGGTTGCATCATCACCCCAATATCGAAAATTGGAGGAAACTCCTCCGGGAATGGACTGTGCTGCCCTGTCAAACATGGCTTTGCTTTTTTGTCCGCTTTTCATTTTATATACCTCTCTAATGAAATAATATGTTGTGTTTTGTAACTATTTATACAATAATGTACTGTCACGGATCTGACTGCAGAATAACAAACGCCTGTTATAAACTATTTTATTAAAAGATAATGGAGAATTTATGCCGTTTTCAAAAGAATATCAGCCTCCGGAGCTGAATAAAGTTCAGCCGAGATCAAGACTTTATCGTTTTTTTGAGGATAAAAAGGTAGTAATAATTGAAGCAGGTCCTGGTATGGGAAAATCAGCCGCGGCCTATGATTTTATAACCAATGAAGGCAAAAAGTGTGTTTGGCACCGTATTCAGAAGCAGGATACAAACTACAGGATCTTTATTGAACGTCTTGAGAAGGTTCTCTACGCATTCCTGAAGGACCTGCAGTGGAGAAAGAAGGTGGTATCTGATTCTCAACCTCCGGCTGAGATTGCTGATAGATTCTGTGAAGAAATTATAGATAAACTCCCTGACGATCTCTATCTGATTTTTGAAGACTTTGAATATATTAACAGAGCACCCGAGACCTGTACCGTTATCGAAAAAATATTGGAACATCTCTCAAAGAAAATCAATATTATAATTCTTACCCGCAATACTCCCAATATTTCACTGGCAAAAGTCAGGTCACGAAAAGAACTTACCGAGCTTAAAAACAGAGACCTTGCATTCACAAGAGACGATATTCACAGCCTCATCTATGATCTCTATGATATGAGTCTGGATACTATCGTATTAGAAAGACTGATAGAGGTAACCGAGGGCTGGATAACAGCGATAATCTATCTGCTGGAGAAAATCTGCTGTATAAGCAGGAAGGAACGCGAGCATCTTCTGGAAGACTTCCTGGTGAAACAGTCAATTCCCGAGATCGATGACTATTTTGCTACCCAGATTATGCCTAACCTCACATCGGAGCTCAGTGAAACTATCACTAAACTAAGTGTGTCCGACAACTTCACTCCTCATTTAATCGAAGTGGTTTCAGGAAAAAGCGGTTTCCAGATGGTCAAAGATCTGCAGAGAATGAATCTGTTTATTTCAGTAAGTGATCCTGCCACCTATCATTATACTTTCAACCCGATATTCCGCGAATTTCTTCATTCCAGGTTCTCCGAATTTGAAACTGAACAGATAAAAGATTGCCTGTCGAATATTGCCGAATATTACCTTGAAGAAGATAACATCAGTTCTGCCGTTGAATTCCTCTGTAAGGCTGAACTCTACGATGAGGCAAAGGAAAAGCTGATATCTTACGCCGAAGATCTGATAAAAAACAATGAATACGAATCAATAAATAAAATTCTTTCATTTTTCCCGTCCGGGATGCAGGAAGAGGATCCATACCTTGCATATTACAATGCTATAGTAAACAACCTCATGCAGCCTGAAACCTCCCGCAGACAGCTGCTCAAGCTGCTGTATATATTCAGTAATTCGGATGACCACGACCGTGAAGCCTCGATATATTCTGTGCTGCTGACAAACTATTTCTTTTTCCAGACGAATGCCGAAACAGTCGGCAGCATCATCAACATGGCCGAAGAATTCCTGTTGAATAAGGGCAGTGAAATCTCTGTAGAGCAGAAAGAGCTTCTAACTGCATTAATTCCTCTAGGGCAGTGGTGGACGGGAGCCTCGCGTGAAAAAGCATTCGAGATTGCTCTCAGGGCTGAAGAGACATCAAACCGGCTCCATAATGAAGAAGCTTTTCTATGTTCAAGGCTTGTACTTTCCAAGATTTACATAGCTCGAGGCGAGTTTAACAGTGCAAAGAGCCTGCTGCTTAAAACAGAAAACCTTTTCACCGAAGGCTCATTTCATCTTTATAAACAATATCAGAGCCTTTCAAGTTTTTATCTTGGTGATACCTATTTCTACTACGGTGAAATCTCGACTGCGATATCACAGATTCATAAAGCTCTGTCATCTTCAGGAGCTGAGTTTGCATTTCGACCCTATCTGGAACTTAATCTCGTTTATTACAACCTGTATCTTAATAATTTCGAGAAGGCTGATACCCTTTATGAACAGCTGAGGGAGAGAAATCCGGGTGAAAATCTATACCTGAAATATAACTATGATTTTCTATTTGAAATGCTCATATCCTACCGCAGCAGGAATAAGCACAGAGCAAAATACTACTGTAACCGTCTTCTAGAACCGGATAATAATAAGCTCATGCGAACTGATTTTCCGTTCAGCATGCTTGCTCTGACCGAAGTAAGCCTCTATACAGAAGGAGCGGAACGCAGTAATGAGATACTCACATTACTTTTCGACGAACTAAATGAAGAGGAATACCCCTACCCCTATGCAACCGCCGCAGCTCTCAAAGGATATATAAATCATAAATCCGGGGTAAAAGCTGAGGCTAAAAAATGGTTCAAGCAGATGGAGAAGACTGTAAAGGAGAATAAGTATACCAATCTTGATATCTGTTCTCCTGAACTTCTGCGTGAAATAGCCGAGATCAGCAAAAGCGACATTTTCGGTACCTTCCCGCGACTCAGACACGATAAAGAGTATGAAAAGATGTCTGCTTCCCAGTATGAACTTGAGATAACTACCCTTGGCGGATTCAGCGTTTTAGTAAAGGGTGAAGAAATCTCAGCTGATATCCTCGGCGGACAAAAGAGAGTCATGGATCTTCTGAAACTAATGATAGTCTACCGTAAAACAGGCATCATGAAAGAACGCATCTACGAGCTTTTCTGGCCGCGTTATTCATACAAAAGCGCGCGTGACAACCTGAATACAATAATATACCGGCTGCGCAAGCTTTTGAATAATAAAGATGATTTTCTCTACACCGATATCAATTCCATCAGATTCAAAGAAAATACAGTAATAACCGATGCCGATAGATTTTTGGATTATATCAACTTGGGAACCGAGGCCGAAAACAGCGGTAATCATGAGGTATCACTTCGGATGTACCGCTCTGCTATCGAAATCTATAAAGGTGACTTTCTTGAGAATGATCTCTATTATGACTTCATTCGCGACGAACGGGAAAGCCTGCGTTCAAAGTTCCGTTCGCTTCTGTTTCAAATGATTATCCTTTCATTAAATTCGGCCGATTTCCGGGATGCTCTTGAATGGGCTAAACAGCTGGTAGATGCTGATCCTCTATGCGAGCCGGCATACCGGATGCTTATGATAGCAAGCTCAGCGGTGGGCAACCGCAGTGAAATACCCCGGTTGTTTGATAAACTGAATAAGAAATTGCAGGCCTATTACAAGGTTACTGCAGATGAAAAAACGGTTATCCTGAAAGACAAGCTTCTCGGAGGAACTTCACCCGATGAATCAATGTGGCGGTCCGAAACAATAATCTGACCGGCAACCGAGACAGAATCACCAGAGAAAATTGCTCAGAAGACTTCGAAAATTTTTGCAGGGCAATATAGCCCACCGACATTAGAGTGCAGACAGTTTTTGTTTCAGCTCTGCAACTGTATCCTGTTTCAGCTTGAGACGGGCTTTTAACTGAGTGATAAAATCATTACTGTCCTCTTCACCCCGAACCGCATTGAAATCCTGTCGACGCTCCTCGTCGCCGCCGTCTATACCGAAGCCAACCATAGCAGTGGCGCTGAATTCCTTGCGGGCGTCATTACAGCGCAGTTCATCAAGATCCTCAACTGCCTTAATCCAATCAGTAAGGATATTTATTATATCATCGACGGTAAACTCGCTGCTTCTCTTTCCTAATACCGTCTCCAGGCGCTGGCTCATCCAGGCAATTTCATAGTGACTGTAGTTCTTGTGCATCTGACGGAATCCGCCGCTCACGTCTTCAAGACTTGTGATTCGCCCTTCTTCTATTGCCTCAAAAAGCTGATTTAATGCTCCTTCAGGAATAATGAGCCCTGCAATATCCAGCCATCTGCCGCAGCCATAATCATCGCATGATGTAAACAGGTCTCTTAAGTCGCCGATTGAGTTAAAACCGTTTCTCTGCAGCAGAGAGACGAGTACATTACCTGTGAAACGTCTGATACCAAGGTCATAGTATTTTATACCCTTGTCCAGAGCAGCCCGGGTGATTTTCACACCGTTATGATAGTACTTCTGGGTTGCGGTACCGGCTTCCTCCTCCAACTTTTCAAGAAGGGCTTTACCGTTAACCATTTTCTGTACTGTATAGGGAGTGAGCAGGTAGAATGTAAGGAGATCAAGTTTATCGCTGCCCTTACGGCGATCACGCCGCGGCCACTTTTTAGAATCACGCACGGTACCCACACTCTTGATGTTTACTCCCGGAACAAGGACGCTCTCATCATTCTCCTCAATCAGATAGCTAAAGGGGAAATCTGCAGTGTCTGATTTTGCATTGTGACGCCCCATTACCAGAGTGAATGCGCCTATCCGTGCAGGAAAACTGATGTATGAATTGGATGTAGTTTTTGTTCCGCGTTCAAGAATACCCTGATGAACCGGTCCGAGCTTATACATATGATTGCTTTGATTAGAACCGGAGCCGGCGTTAATAAATGAATATAATCCTGCAATAAGAAGAGTCGATTTATGATGGGTTACAGTGTAGGGACCCGCAAATATAGAGCAGGCCTCGCCATGAAATCCGCCGCAGTTTGCGAAAAAGACGGAATTCTCAGCTGAATACTGCTTTGACAGCTCTGTGCCCTGCCCGATAAAGCAATGCTCTATTATTACCCCGTCGGTAACACTGCAGCCGGATGCCATAATAAAGTCATCGGCAATGACACCGGCGCCTACCCTTGTCGGAGCCTCAGCGCTGCTGTTAACCGTACCATTGTTGAGCCTTACAATTCCGATGATCTGGGCAGAAGGGCCTACCTTCACGTCTGAAATATGTCCACAGTTGGAGATATGTGCTCCGGTTCCAATAACTCCCCGGTCGGTCCGGACTGAATCACAGTAAGCATCTATCATTCCCCTGAGCTTATCGAGAAGAAGATCTTTATGCCGGTAGAGTGCGATGATGTAGGCTTCATGCGCAGACAACCTGTCATATATTGGTACTTCACGCCCGCCGCCTTCATTTATAACCGAGGCAAGTACACCATTGCCAAAGGCAACCGGACCGGTGACCTCCAAAGTGTTCATTCCGTCGATTACAACACCATCTTCTATATTATAGTTCGATATATAATTGGAGACGTTCCTGATATATACATTGTTTCCAATGATGCAGTTATGGATAGCGGAATTATATATTCCGCATTTTCGGCTGATACCGCTTACAGAATCGACGCGGCCATCCATAATACCGAGCATGATATCACCGTAGAATGCGACATTCTTGAACCGCTCGGGGATAAAACCTTCCGGCACTGTAATCCTGTCCCATTCTTCGCAGACACAGCCGCGGTTCTGCATTATATCAATCTCATCGGTTTTGAGATTTCTGAATTGACTTTCAAAGCTTTGTTTTTTCATACGGTTTTTCCCATATTAGTTTCGGTGATTATAATATAAATACCACTTAACTATCGGTAATTCAAGTCATGCAAAGCAGTTAAATAAATTCAGTCCCGTATTTATCCTTTACGGCATTATAGAGCTGCTTGATATCCTGATCCCGTTCTTTTGGACAGATCATTGTCGCCTTCGGGGTGTGAATAACGATCATATCCTCAAGACCTATTCCGGCAATAATATGTCCGTCATCGCTCGAGGCCAGCAGATTGTTGCGGCTGTCGATGAGCAGGCTGTTTTCCAGACTGTAACTGTTATCTGCAGCATCGGTATCACAGGTTCCGGCAAAAGCTGTCCAAGAGCCGATGTCAAGCCAGGTTAGAGGCATCGGCAGTGCTGCAACCTTGAAAGAATCATCCTTCGATGCCGGCTCCATAACAGCAAAGTCAATGCTGATCTTCTTAAGAGCGGGATAGACCTCTTCAAGGGTGTCGTGGAAAACTTCCGATCCCACACTGTCTGCAATTTTCATAATTTGCCGGTAATTTTTCGGTTCGTACTTCGCGACGCATTTAAGCAGGGTTTCAGCCTTCCAGACAAACATCCCGCTGTTCCAGAGATATTTACCTGGACCTGCTGAAAAATATGCTTCGGCATCTGATTTCCCCGGTTTCTCCCTGAACTGTTTCAAGAGTTTCGAGCCGCCGTAGAAATCCCCGTCAAGTTCTAGATATCCGAATCCCGTTGCTGCATGGTCGGGTGCTATCCCGAAGGTAACGAGGGTATCGGCATTGTTTTCAACGATCTCATAGCCCTGCTCAACTATCTTCAGAAACTGATCAACCGGCTCTATAATATGATCCGCTGTAAATACCGCCATCACGGCCTCGGGATCTTTTTTATATAAAACCGCTGCACTGTAAGC
>DMKD01000007.1 GCA_003454605.1 Spirochaeta sp.
GCATTCCTCTCGCAGGGTATCGAGGACCTTATAACAATTAGGTTGTGAGATATCCTCAAGATTAATGGCACCGAATGTCGGCTGAGCCATTTTTACAAATTCAATTATTTTATCAGGATCATTCTCACCCTTTTCATTTCTGCTGTCTACACATAGGGCAGTTGCATCAACTCCACCGAGATATTTCATCAAAAAGGACTTACCTTCCATTACACCAAGCCCCCCGGGAGGAGTGCAGTCACCATCACCGAGAACGCGGGTTGAATCGCTGATTACAGCAACATAGTTTCCCTTGTTAGATAGATCATAAGCAGCGTCGTTATCCTCTCTGATTGCGGTTGAAACCTTTGAAACCCCTGGTGTATACCAGACATTAAACCAGTTGAAACCAAAAACCCCGGCTTTTGGAACCGTCTGCATCTTTCCGCCGTAGAAGGCATGGGCCTTATCGGCAAGTTCTTTGAGAAACGCGGTCTTCAATTTCGCGGTCTGAGCCTCATCAAATCCTCTTTTTTTAATTTCTTCTTCAAGATTTGCTAAATCTAAATTTATCATATATCTCTCCTGTATATTCTATAAGATTTATTTCTTAAGCGGTAAAATTGATCCGCCATACGGCATCACATGAACTTTTACCTTATTACCGAGAACAGTAAGTGCATCTTCAAGCGCTTTCTGCGGAGAGCTGAATGGTTTCATAAAGATCCTGCTTACGTATTCATCCTTCATCGCAGAAACCAGATAAATTTGGGCTTTTTCAAGAATCAGACCAATGGCTGCCGCCTTATGCCCGCCGAGAATAAAGTTTTTCTGGATTTCATCAACCATCTCTTCGGGTTTATCGAAATCCTCCATCCATTTCTCAAAAGATTCACCGCCAAGCCCCTCAGAACATTCTGCTACAAGAATAATTATTCCTCCGTCCTTAACAGCGTGTTTTGAGTTATCAAGAGCTTTCTGCGCCTGATAAAGATTAATATCCTTCGGATATCCGCCGGGAGAAACAATCACAATATCAGCCTTTTCTTCAAGCGGATAACTGTAAACCCTATCAAGAAACATGCAGCCCTTACGATGCGCCGATACGGGGTCTCCTCCGTACGCTCCGATTATATTCTTATTTTCATCCAGTACCACATTTAATAAAAAATCAATTTTTAAAAATCCCGCTGTTTCCTCAATATCCTCACGAACAGGGTTCCCCTTTAATTTACCCGCCCGGGCGCCGTCTTTTACCATATTGCTATGATTCTTCTGAATTGCCTTAAATGTGGAGACACCCGGCATGAAAGCTTTATAACCGCCGCTGTATCCAGCGAAATAATGATACTCAATATTACCAAGACAGATCCTCTTATCGGCCTCAACTACAGGACGAAATATATCCACCGGGGTACCCCTGGATGTGACCCCAAGTGATACGACATCATCAGGATCACTGTCGATACATTTCAGCCGTTTATAGATATCTGCTCCTACAAGTTTCTTTTGCTCCTCTTTACTATGCCTTCGATGAATACCAAGCCCGAAGATTATGGTAATATCAGCATCAGAGATCCCTGCAAGATTGAGCTCAGCCAGGAGTCTTGGAAGTATTTTATAACTCGGCATAGGCCGTGTAATGTCAGATGTAATAATTACAACCTTGTCACCCTTAATGAATTTTCTACTGATAGAGCTGCTGTCCACAGGACTCATTATTGCAAATTCAATCAGAGTCTGCTCATCATACTCCGATTGAATTTTATTTACTTTTAAGATTTCACCTATATTATCATCAGCAATAGAAACACCAAGTTTGCTTTCCCCATAACCCAAATTAATATTCATCTACAACCTCACTTTCTTGCCGGCATTTTATGGACGGCCATACCGTCGATATCATGAACACTCTCAAGAATTGCTTCGGAAACTGTTGGGTGAGCATGAATCAATCCCCCAAGCTCTTCGATTGTGAGCTCAGAACTGATTGCCAGGGCAATTTCAGATATCAGTTCAGTTGCCCTGGGTCCAATCATCTGTCCGCCGAGAACAGCCCCTGTTTTCTCATCAGAAACGATTTTTACAAAGCCTTTATTCTCTCCGTCTATCATCGCCTTACTGTTCCCAGCAAGTGAAAATGTACCACATTTTATCTGAAATTTAGCTGCTTTCGCCCCTGCTTCAGATAAACCAACAGAAGAGATTTCAGGACGTGTATAAACACAGGAAGGCATGACATTCATGTTTGTATAATTCCCCCGACCGGCTATATGATCAACAGCCAATAGCCCCTGAGCTGAAGCGGCATGTGCAAGCTGCAAGCCGCCTGTTACGTCCCCAATCGCATAAATTGAAGGTACATTGGTCTGCATATTTGTATTTACAGATACGATGCCCCGATCATGATGAATGCCCGCAGCCTCAAGGTTTAATCCTTCTACAAAGCTTCGGCGGCCTACAGCAACCATCAGCTCGTTAGAAAAAACAGCCTCACTGCCATCAGCGGTGATGATTGTAACTTCTGTCTCTTTACCATTGTTTGAGACCTTTTCAACCCTGACACCTGAACGCACGATAATGCCCGCCTTATCAAGGTGCCTTTCAAGCTCCGCAGCAATATCTTCGTCCATGTTCGGAAGCAATTGAGGCTGCATTTCCAGTATTATTACCTTCACGCCAAGATCATTTAGGATGGTTGCGCACTCAACACCTATTACGCCTCCCCCGATTATCGTAATACTCCCGGGAAGTTCAGGATTCTTTTCCAGGAGGGTATCACTGGTCCAGTATTTAAAAGAGCTCAATCCCTCTATCGGAGGAACAGCGGGGGCCGAGCCTGATGCAAGAATAATATTATCAGCCGTAATGGATGATGCGTTATCACCAATACTGCAGAGAAGTTCATTCCCGCCGGCAAAGGATGCACATGCACTTAGATTCTCTACACCATTTGACTTTAAAAGACCAGCAACCCCGGATTTCAGCTTCCTGACAACGCCATCCTTATACTTGTACAAAGCCGGCATATCAACCTCAGGCGCGGTTGTTTTAATCCCAAACTTTCCTGCAGTTTTTGCATTCTCAAGGACCTCACAGGAATGAAGCATTGCCTTAGTCGGAACACAACCCCGGTTCAGGCAGGTGCCGCCAAAGTCCTTTTCTTCTATTAGAACAGTTTTTATTCCGTACT
>DMKD01000325.1 GCA_003454605.1 Spirochaeta sp.
TGATTTTCGGTAATTTTCTTTCTGTTCGTCAGAAAGTGTGAAGGTTTCGCAAAAATCTCCCGATTACAGATAATTTTCAAACACCTAATGTCAATTTCTCGGAATACATTCCATGTTTTTGCTCCTAATTCCGGATAACATTCCGAGCTTTCACCTAAAAGGCAAGTACCTTAAACTCAGCAGAAAGTACAATATAACAATCACCAAAAACGGCAAACGCGAAGCCATACTTATGCACCTGCAGGAGAATCCTTAGGGGGAATCATGGGCCTCGAAACCCGCCGATATCTATATCCCTGCAGCAAATATGAACCCCGACTGGGTAACATACAGTCAGTTTGTTGAATATACCGAACAGAACGATGGACGGTTTGAACTGATAGACGGCATAATCTATAAGTTAGCCTCCCCGGCGTTCACCCATCAAAGGATATCAAAAGATATTCATGAAGCCTTTATGATGTATTGCAGAGATCTTGATGGGTGCGACACCTTTGCAGCGCCCTTCGATATAAAGTGTGTACGTGAAGAGCGGGAGGAAGTACCCGATGACGATAAACTCGAATACTTCACATGTGTAGTTCAGCCTGATTTGATGATATTCTGTGATTATGAAAAAGACATCAATGAACGCGACATGTACGACGGCACACCTACCATTGTTATAGAAATCCTGTCTCCTTCAAATAGCCGAAAAGACGTGATTAAGAAAGAGGCTGTTATGACCTGATTGAAACACAGTAGAACGTCTGGCAGCCTTGTCAGCTGAGCGTAGAATTCTAGAAGATCGACTTACCAAATCTGCTAAATTAGAGTCTTTGATACTGAGTATGAGCCGGTCTTCTCCAACGCTTCATTTCTTCCACATAATCCCCTGTTGCCGATATCTTATCAGCTACACATACTATCCATGATTCTCTGAATAAAGGGGGAAAGGGCGTCAGCGGAAACATATGTTTTTTTATGATATCACGTTCAATGCAGTTAAGATCAAACCTCTGAGCGGCCTCTCTTAAAGCTGAGTATGGGTGGCTGTAGCCATGTAAGCCGGGCGCGCCGTCGTGCCAGTCATAGAGGTAGAAATCATGCAGCAAAGCCCCCCTGAGAGTGGAAATAATATCAGCATTTAATCTTACAGCAATAGGAAAGGCTTTTTCCGCTACACTGAGGCTGTGATGTAGACAGTCCACATTTCCATGGTGACGGTAGTTAACCATGAATTGAAACTCAGGATTTTGGATGATTTCGACTATCTCCGGGAGCTCTTTGTAGTATTCAGGAATACAAAACTTAGACATTAACCGATGAGATCCTTTAGCCTGTTAAAATGCTCACGGCTTGCAATACCGCTTGAAATCAGGAAATCGACTGTAAAAACAGATATTAGAGGAACAATCGCCTTAAGAATATCAGAGGGTGACAGCAGAATAATAGCAGAATTTATTTCGGGTAGAATGAAAAGCTCCACAAGCACAGCTATTAATACCCATCCGGCCGAATAAGCAGGACAAATAAGACCCCTGAGATTGTACTTATAATTTGAATAATCCCATAGTCTTTTATGAAATATCTTTCCAAGAAATTCCCCTGCAATAAACTCAAAAGCTGTGCAGAGGATCAGATAAAACAACATTCTGAGCAGGATAGAATGATCAGCTAGGATCCCGGAAACAAGGAATATAATAACTCCGGTTAATCCGTAAACAGGAAGCCAAGGTCCCTTGAGCAAGCCGGGATTACCAATATGCTTTTCATCAAACGCCCTGAAAACAAATTCAATTATCCATCCCATAAATGCAAATATAAAGAATATCAATACAATCTGCGGCATCATTGAGCGCGCTCCTCCTGCTCCTCGGGAACGGCAAGTTTCAGAAAGTAATCTATATCCTGCTCAACCTGCTTAAGAGAAAAAGATTCCAGCTGCTCAGACACACCCTGCTCTATCCCCTTCATCATGAACAGAATTGTATTTATAAGCCTCTTTATTTCTTCCTTTCCCCTGCCGCTGCCGGTAAGAACATCGGTAATTTTTTTCATAAAAAAGCGGTTCATCTCCTTAAAAAAAACGTTTACCGTCTCATTATCAACAGCAATAATTCCTTCGGATATATACTTCATTGCCGAAAGCATCTTTATTCTTTCAATCAAAATAGCTTTCATCTGACCGGAAATAGAATGAGTCTTTGCAATACGCCTTGTTATGGAAGCTCTGAACTCTTTTCGTTTATTATCAAGAACAGCCTTCAGCACACCTTCCTTGTTCCCAAAGTTGTTGAATATTGTCGCCCTTGAAACATCCGAAGCCTTCGCAATATCGGACATCGCTGTTTTTGCAAAACCAAATCGGTTAAAAAGCTTTTCAGCAGCTTTTATTGTATGTAAATAAGTATTCTCTTTCATATCTTTAGACTAATATAATCTAATAGTCTAATTTAGTCAAATAAATCTTTTTTTAGCTGATCTGATGAGCGATTCTTATTGAAATGCGTGAAGGGTTTACTATGATGTTCACCTTTATCACAATCGGGTTTGTTCTCTTCGGGACTCTTATAACAGTATTTAATTTTCCAGGTTGAAGCTTATTCCGCTGCCTGAGTAATTATTTCCGGTCAAAGAAAGGGTTCTTTGACGCTGAAGCAAGCGGAATACCGTATATAACCTTTACATCATCACCAAGAAGCCCCATTTCCCTCGCAGCAATTCCGACAGTGTACATCACCCGATTATCGATTCGGTTGTCAATTGCGACGCTTACAGCAGAACCCATTGCAATACCTAGATCTCCGGTATTGAATGAACAGGGGGTGTCGGGATGTTTGCTCTTCTCGGCACAGTTCGCAAAGCCGCAGTTACCGCAAGGTGAAACACCCATAGTTTCCACCTTTGTGCCTATGATAAATAATGCAGAAGCATGCAGGATGTTACCCGCATCCCGTGCGAAATAATCAGGTGCGCGGCCGTCGGCCTCCATCTTATATAGATGATCTGATACTGTCTTGATTTCATCACCTGTGAGCACTGCGGAAACTATATTATCGACGCCCTTGCCTTTAGGAGCAGTTTTTGCTGCTACAAGCATCTTATGGGCTACCGAGACAACTACCTCGTCACGGATATCTGTTTCTGTTTTCATTATTCTTCCTTAGTTATCGCCCGGATCATATCCGAAGCGGCGTGATATCTGCATGGCGTAATCTTTAATTCTGTCGCCGAATTCCTGCTGCTTCTCTTCACCTAGCCTGAAAGAAGGCCCGGAGCACCAAACTGCCGCAATTGGATAATTACGGTAGTCAAATATAGGCGCTCCCACACAACGCACTTCTGGAACTTCTTCACCTTTATCTATCGCGTAGCCGCACTCCCGAACGGTATCTAACTCCTTCATCATCTCGTTCTGACTAGGTATAGTACCGTTTGTAAATCTCGTAAAAGTCAGGTGACTTATAAGTTCAGCTTTCTCCTTCTCCGGCAGGAAGGCAGCAATACCCTTTCCCGGAGCAGATGTATGAATATTAACTCTGTGGCCGATTTCTGTGGTGAATTTTATATACTGAAACGACGGCAGCTGCTCAATAATTACAATTTCGTTACCCAGGAGGGTTCCAAGCATCACTGTCTCGTTCAATTCATCTCTGATGGCATGCATTATATCGATAGAGTTTTCAGTTATACCGTTATTTCTCATGCCGGCATAACCAAGGTAGAGAAGACGTGGTGTAGCCTTATACTTTCGCTGTGCCTCTTCTACATAGCCGTAATACTGCAAAGTATTTAATATTCTGAATACCGAATTCTTTGGATAGTCAAAATCATCAGATATTTCGGTGATACTTGCCTCAGTCTTTTCTTTAGCAAGGTATTCAATAATCTTCAATGCCCGTGCAATGTTCGGAATCAAATATTTGTTTTTTTCCCTGTCTCGCTCAAAATCATCCATGAAACATATTATCTATTTGTAGTATCAATTAGTCAACTGATAAATACTGTTTTTACATATAGAAAAGATCTAAGATTCTTTCCATATATCTACCGACATCGGCTGATCTGAATTTTAAACGGCTGTCTATAATGGATAGCCACATGTTCATCAAATTTTACTTTTCATGTTATCCATACCGAAGCGTCTTGAAATCTTATCGGCGGCTTCAATAACAGCAGCACCTATTTCAGCAATACCTTTTTCTTTCACCCGGTAGTCAGGTCCTGTCATCCACACAGATGCTACAGGATAATTTCTGTAATCAAGAATCGGAGCGGCAACGCAGATAATACCGGTAATTTCTTCGCCGTTGTCAACCGAGAAACCTTTCTTAACAATTTCATTGATTTCATCAAGCATATCACTCTTACTTGGTATGGTAGCGTCATTAAAGCGGTCAAAGCTGAGATGTTCAATTACAGCCTGCTTCTCTTCATCCGGCATATATGCAAGGATGGCTTTGCCGGGCGCTGATGCATGAACCGGCACCCGGTGACCAATTTCAGTTGTGAATTTTATAAATTCAAACGACGGCAGCTGCTCTATGATTACAATCTCGTTCGAAACCATAGTCCCCAGCATAACCGTTTCGTTAATATTATCCCTGAGCGCATGCATAACATCGATAGAGTTCTGCACAACACCCTTCTTATTAAGACCGGCATAGCCGAGATAGAGGAGTCGTGGAGTAGTAAAATACCTTCTATTCTCTTCCTCAACATAACCGTAGGCTTCAAGACTTTTTATTATCCTGAAAGTACTGTTTACAGGAATCTCGAAATTCTGGGCGATTTCAGATATTGAAGCACCCTTTTCCTGTTTTGCCAGCATCTCTAAAATCTTAAGTGCACGTGCGATGTTAGGGATAATATAACGTTCAGTTTTTGTGCTCATTTCGCCCCATTCTATGCCTTTGTTCCAGCGGCTATAAGCGCGTTTCTTCTTCTTGCACGAAGCTGACTATGAAGAACTATAGCTCCTATAAGGATGATTCCCTTAAACACTATCTGCCAGAACTTAAGAATATCCATAGCGTTTAGACCATTACCTAATACAGTAATTATCAGAGCGCCGATAACAGTTCCTAATATAGTACCGTTTCCACCTGAAAGAGGAGTTCCTCCGAGAAGAACGGCAACAAGTACGGTGAACTCAAAACCCGTTCCTGTTCTTGGATCCCCATGCTCGAGTCTTGAAGCAGTCAGGATTCCTGCAAATGCTGCAAGAGCTCCGGTAATGATATACAGACGTGTTACAATGCTTTTGGGATTCAATCCGGAAAAGAATGCAGCAGTTTTATTACCGCCTATGGCAACAGCGTATTTGCCGATCAATGCCTTCTTATGCAGGATAGAAAAAATAACGATTGCAAGGAAAACGAATATAAACAGATATGGTATTCCAAAGATACTTTGATTACCGATTACCTCAAAACCTTCAGGAAATCCAACTCGTATGGACTTGCCCCCAAAGGTTGCAAGTGCAAGCCCCCGGCCGATATACATCACACCAAGTGTCGCGATAAACGGTTCGAAATCAAAGCGTGTAACAAGAACGGAATTCAACACACCGAAAAGGACACCAATTATTATTACTATAATACCGGCAGCAAATAGCGGCAGCGGCCCTATACCGAGGCTTGGAATACCGAACACAACGAGGAATGAATAAACCATGCAGCTTAGAGCAAGATTAGAGCCAACCGATAAGTCGAGGGACTCAGTCATCATCAGGAATGTACACCCGCATCCTACGATCATTATCATAGTAGACTGCCGGATGATATTCATATAATTACTTAGTTTAAAGAACCTCGGGGTTGCGAGCGCAAAAAACAAGTTAAGTGCAACAAACACAAGAAATAGAATAAACGTCGGATGCGTTAAAAAATTAAGTTTTTTCATTTTATCAGCCATCATCAACCTCCGGCTACAACAGACATGATGTGATCGACATCTATATCTTTCTGGTTTTTCATTATTTCACCCACCTTACCTTCATGCATTAGCACGATTCGGTCGCACAGGTTAGTTATCTCGGGCAATTCTGATGAGAAAACAATAATGCTTTTCCCCTCATTTGCCAGGTCACGAATAATATCATGAATCTCTTCTTTGGCACCGACATCTACGCCTCGTGTGGGTTCATCAAGCATGATAATATCAGCATCACGATT
>DMKD01000309.1 GCA_003454605.1 Spirochaeta sp.
TCAGAGCACAGGCATAGGTGACACTATACCGGCTGTCCGTTGAGAAGTAGGTAAAAACAGGTTCAGGTTTGCCTGCATACACAACCACTTCTCCATTCAGAGTACCCAGGATAATGTTTTTCTCACCCGCATCCATTGATATTATGGTTGAACCGGGAGAAAGATTTAAAAGCGGCAAACCGTCACTGTTGTACTCTGTAACAGACATACGATCCGGCGATATCACAAACAGACGATCGTTTATAAAAAAAGGAAGTCCTTCTGTTTCAATTAATCCAACAATATCCCCGTTTGGATGCTGAAGCACAAGGTTTTCAGATACACTGGAATAATTAATGAATAGATCCTCAGAAACTGCGGCTTTATACGTGATATCCTCTGAATAGAGGATCCTCCCGGCAGCTGAAAAATATCCCAGCTTAGAATCGAAATCGAAGGGTACAGGATTATCGTCAGAGCCTGCAGCATCTGCGGTTACAGCGACACCCCAGGATGGATGAAATACCAATTCCTTTTTCAACTGATGAGGGAAAAAGATGATGTAGGCAAGTAATATACAGAAAAACAGGATCAAAAATATATTTTTTCTCATAGCACCCCAATCAATTGCATCCTATACTATTACGTGCAATACTGTCAAACACGATTTCAGGAGTATAATTATGACAGAAATAAATATTGAAAAACTAATGTTGGAGGCCAAAAGCGCATCCGAACTATCATATTCACCCTACTCTCATTTTACTGTAGGTGCGGCTCTTCTGTGCAGTGACGGCGAAATTGTAACTGCCGCAAATGTAGAAAACCGGTCTTACGGCCTCACAATCTGTGCCGAACGATCGGCAATAGTTAAGGCAATCTCAATGGGCAAGAGAGATTTCAAGGCACTCGCTATCTACTGCGGCAGGGCAGACTACCCCGTATCCCCCTGCGGAGCCTGCCGACAAGTAATTTCAGAATTTGCTGAAAATGCAATGCCGCTCTATTTCAGCGGTTCGGACATCAGCAACAGAGTTGAAACCACAATTGGGGAACTGTTTCCTTTTGATGCGCTTGATGAGATGAAAGACGGTAAATACGAATAACAGCTATTTGGAAGATGATTCTTTTTTCTTGATATCCTGATCCATTTTTGACTTCCAGATATCGATCTTTCTTTTTAGCTCATTAGCTTCTTCGGGTTCGCCCACGAGGGCATTTAGCCTTCTCAGACCGCCAAGATAATTTATGGCAAGTTTGAAATCATCTATTCGAAGTGTAGAAAGTTCATATTTTTCACGGTATCCGTCGGCAGACTGCTGCAGCAGCCTCTTTACGAGTTTAAGATGGGCAAACCGCTCCTGATAATATTCAGCCCTGGGATCAAGACCGGCCATTAGAGTTTTTAAATCAAGCAAATTTTTTGCTACCACTGAAAAACGTCCCTCGATCTCAACAAAAGACCATTTCCATTTTGTATTTTCACCGAAGGCATCTTTTACTGAACTGATGGAAAATCCAAGTTTCCTGACAAGATCCCAGCGGTTTTTCTGGTCCACGCTTTTTATTTTCTCAAGCTTTCCTTCATACTCTGAAAACGGGGCATCTATATAGTTAGATACAGCATTTTCAAGGTTAATGATTGATTTATAACAGGTTTTCCTGGCTTCATTAAGATAGGCATCATTTTTAATGCCTAAGAGTGCGACCGAAAGATTATTCATCAAAACGAGATATGAAACAATATTGAGGTTAACATTGGCGGCATCAATACTGATCATGCCGGCTTGATCACGCTTCGTTCTCATGAGGGCATTCAGATCTGATTCCTTTTTTCGAAGCTCTTCCAGTACAGCTTTATGCTCTTTCAGCTTATCAGTATACTGTTCTTTAGCATGAGCACTGATTTTTCCCACAGCTTCAGTTTCCCTCCCGCTCACCGGCTGCTTTAACCAGGAGCTCCTCGGCATGTTTTAATGATACATCGGTATCGGTATCACCAGACAACATTCTCGCTATCTCAAACTTTCTTTCATCACCTGAAATGCTTTCTATTACAGTAAATGTTCGATCATTAGCGGTTTTTTTACGAACCCTTATATGATTATCGGCACGAACTGCTATAGAAGCAAGATGAGTAATGCAGAGAATTTGTTTAAATCTGGATAATTTATACATATGCTCGCCCACGGAAACTGCAATCTCGCCGCCGATCCCTGCATCTATCTCATCAAACACAAGACAGTCAACCGTGTCTATAGCGGCAAGAACCGATTTTATAGCCAGCATCACCCTGGAGATCTCTCCCCCGGACGCAATAGTCCGCAGCCGTTTCGGCGGTTCTCCCTGATTCGGCGAGATTAAAAACTCAACGGCGTCAAAACCGTTCACGCCGCAGACAGGACGTCCGTTTTCGCCCAGTCTGGCTTCAACATGAACACGAAATTCTGCCTTGGGCATCCCCAGGGCTTTCAGCTGCTGCTGGATTTCCATCTGAAGTTTTTTGGAAGCAGACTTCCTCTGCCCTGAAAGATCTGAAGCCTGCTGCAGAACCGCTTTCTCCAATTTTGATATTTTTTCCAAATATTCAGTCTTCAGTTCTTCCCGATTCTCAATGCTGCTAACGCGTTTACGGCTTTCTTCAAGAAAGTTGAATATTTCATCAACTGTATCGCCGTATTTTTTTCTAAGCTTCAGTATTTCCGAAAGACGCTCTTCACACGCAGCAAGTTTATCCGGACTGAAACTGAAATTGTTCTTATATCTCTCGAGACCGTCAAGGATGTCCTCTGTCTCATAGAAGGCGTTCTCAAGACGCCCCTGTGCTTCTTCGAAGGCCGGTTCAATACTGCCCAACTCTTTCAACTGATTCACACCTGAACGCAGTCCGCTCAGTGCTCCGCCGGAGCCCTCGCTGAGACTGTTGTGCATATCTTCGAAGAGCATAAACAGTTTCTCGGCCTGAGACAGCAGTTTATGTTCAGTCTCAAGTTGTTCAATCTCACCCGGCTGAAGTTTGGCATCCTCAATTTCCTTTACGGCAAAGGATGCAAGGTCAGCTTCCCTGAGCATCTCACGCTCATCCGACATAAGCTTCTGATATTCTTTTTTTATTGCTCCAAGCTCAAGAAAATCAGTTTTAAGTTGTTCTGCAGACGGTTTTAATCCTGCAAAACTATCGAGGAGGCTGCGGTGATTATCAACCGAAAGAAGCGACTGATGCTCATGCTGCCCGTGGATATCAAAAAGAAGCGCGGTGAATTCGTTTATATCAGCCTTTGTCGAGGGAACAGACTGAATGAACATGCTGCCGCGGCCGGTTGATTTTAAAATTCGGCGCAGAATAATTCTGCCGTCATCTGCTTCAATTTCACGCTCTGAAAGCCAGCTCCTGGCCCCTTCGTTTGTACTGACATTGATAACCGCAGAAACTTCGGTCTCGCTCGTTCCGGTACGAATGGCCGTTACATCACCCTTCTCTCCGAGGACAAGGCTTAACGCACCGATGATTACAGACTTTCCGGAACCGGTCTCTCCCGACAAAATATTGAAACCACTGGTAAATTCGACTGTGAGCTGATCAGCGAGGGCGTAATTCTTGATGAATAATTCTTCAAGCATCAGGACCTCCCGACCATTTCAGTTTGGCTCGAAGGATTTCGTAAAAATTTCTTTTGTCAGAACTGATTAGTAAAGCCTTCTCCGGTGCCTGTTCAAAAGTCACGACATCTTCCGGTTTCAATGGGAATACGGTCTGGCCGTCCACAGTCAGCATAACCTCTGCCCGCTGTTCATGCTCTACAAATATCTTTATCTTTTTATCCGATGGAATAACTAGAGGCCGGTTGGAGAGGCTGAACGGACAAATCGGGTTCAAAAGTACTGCGTCCATTTCCGGTTCCAGCAGAGGTCCTCCGGCAGCAGCCGAATACGCAGTTGAACCGGTAGGCGTGGATACAATGACACCGTCCGCCCTGTATTTTCCAAGAGTCGTTTCATTGAGGCTCACCGACAGTCTGATCATCTTTGATATACCGTATGCTGATATTACAGAATCGTTAAGACAATGGAACTCGGCGATCTTCTTTTTATCCCTGATTATACAGGTTTTAAGCATTAACCTTTTGCTTAGCTCGAGCTGCCCGTTAAGAAAATCTTCAAAAGTGTCTTTCCATTCATCCTTACATACCTCGGTAATGAAACCGAAATCGCCCATATTAACAGCAAGAACCGGTACCCTGAGTTTTGCCAGGGTCCGGGCGGAAAAAAGCACAGTTCCGTCTCCGCCGAGTGCAAACGCAACATCAGCGTTTTCGATCTCGGGAGTGATCGGCTCACCCGAATACCCAAAAACTTCGCTTTGTATATTCTTTGATCTGAGGTAGTCTGTAATTTCATTCACCAACTGTTCCGCTTCGTTTTTAAGCAGATTCACAATTATAACGGCTTTTTTTATATCTTTTCCCATAAACAAGCTCAGCTTAAACCATTACCCGGATCAAGGCAATGATGAAAGCACCCTCGAAATAACGGCGATATTGCTTTTTCCCAACATGGGATAGAGTGGGAAATTTACACATCTCATTAAAAGCTTTTTAGCATTCGGACAGTTTGACTGAACCTCTTCTGAATAGGCTGCGACTGAACCGGAAAATGCAGATTCAGTTAATACATTCTTCTTTCGGGCGTATGCTGAAACCTCATGGATTCCTGTTTCAAGAACAACCGGGAAGCTGTAATTCACATTTACGGCTTCATCCTTCTGTATAAGTTTTTTATGTTTGGATCTCATCAGCGATTTAGTGAAAATATCAGCAATTTCATCACGGCTTTCGAGATATTCTTCCAGATGTTTCAATTGCACAATGCCTAGTGAGGCATTCATATCGGGCAGAAACACTGACGGATGGAAACCGTTAGCTATTTCATTCAGTATCGATACATCTTTTCGACTTGATGCAAGAACCGCCGCCCCTCCTCCGGTTGTGATTAGACCGTCTTCATCCATATTTATTACTGTAAAACGGCTGAAGGTACCGGCTTTGTTTTCTTCAATTCTGGCTCCAAGCGCCATGGAAATATCCTCAATTACAGTTAACCCGGTTTCTGAGATTCTCTCCATATCAGGAACAAATCCCATTTCATAATTAACAATAATTGCTTTGGCATCTTCAGCTGCTGATTCGATCAACTCTATATCAATAAGAGAACTGTCCTGATCAACGTCTGCAATAAGCGGTTCCAGACCCGCTTCCTCCAGTACCATTACATACAGATTGGGAGCGAGTGCAGATACTATTACTGCATCACCTTTTTCGAGGCCCAAACCGTTTACGGCTGTTTTGATAGCCCTGTAGTATTCTTTAAACGCATGCCCGCCCTTCAAACCGAGATAATCCGAAAGGTCCTTTACAAGCTGAGATGCGGATTTTCCGAAGCCGATTCTATCTGAAACCATGCAGTTGAGAACTGCATCCATCTCTTTTCTTTTAATAGACGGCTTATAAACTGAAATATTCATTAATTTTAATCCTGATGCTTGTTAAAAATCTCCAAGGGCCTGCAGTTCTTTTGGATCAAACAATCTGTCGATATTGAGGATAATCAGATAACCGTCATCCTCTTTTACAACCCCTTGTATATATTCTGTACCGATTCCGGATATCATTTGCGGCGGCGGCTGAATATCAGCCTGCTCGACGGTTATTACCCTTGAAACCTTATCAATATAGACTCCGAGAAACCTGTCATTTATTTTTATTATCATAAAGCCGCTGAGCATCTCATCCTCTTCACCCAATTCAGCTTTACGGAGGTGAAACCTCTTATGAAGGCTTATGATAGGGATAATATTCCCCCTGAGATTGAAGATTCCCTCAACATACATGGGAGCATTTGGTATAGGTCTGATTTCTCTGACCTTCTGAATTTCTTTAACATTCATGATATCTATACCGTACAGCTCTTCTCCTAATTGAAAAGTTACCAGCTGAAGTTGTTCTTCATGGTCTGCCATGCCGCCTCCTAAACCTTTTGACACTATTATAATACATTATTATCTAAAAACATCAATATAATTTTTAAATCTTATACTTCGAAACAGTCAGCTGCCGTTTTTGTTTTTCCATGGTGAAATGAAACCCTTAATCGGATTATCCGGAGTTTTTGCTTCTTCATTTTCAATGAATAGAGAAATCTCAGCGTCGCTCATATCTGCATCATAGATTAAATGGAGAATTCTGTATGCCGACTGCCAGAAAAGCAGAAAAACAGTTATTCCAGGCAGTAAAAATGCGGTTAATATTGAAAGAAATAGAATACAGAGGGAATTAATCGAACATAAAATTATAAATAGCGGTTCTAAGAATACAATTACAATGGAATCCTTCAGGGATGAAGAAAATTTGCCGGCTCTGACTGTGTACATAGGCATCAACAGCTGAACTGCAGAAACAGAAATCAGAATGCAGCATAAAACCAGGGTTAGAAGCATCCAGCCTCCAGTACTGTTCATACTGATATAGAAAGGAACAGTTGTAAGCAGAATTACCATGTACAGCGTAAGCAGCCCACCGAAAGAAGCACTCTGTTTAAAACTGTTCCTCAAGCTCAGAACGAAATCAAAAAACGATGCGGCAGGCAGGCTTCCCAGCTCCTTTAGAAAAATCGAACCCGCGAACAGATACCAGCAAATTAGCCAGCAGCAGGGGAAAAGCATCAGAAAGAATAAAAAGAAACTTTCCGAAATCGTGAACATCAAAAACAGAATAAGCCCCGACAGAATAATAAATCCGATATTCAACAGGAGACAGGCGCCAATATTATCAACAGTGAATGCCGCAACCTGCTTTAAGATGATTTTTGTAAGATGACGCCGGTGTTTCCCGTCCAGTTTTGAAACCATATTACAACGCATTACTAGATGAATTTGTTAGAAAAATATTCTTTTATATCATAATTTTCTTTCAGAATTCTCTTAGAAGTCAAAAGCTCCATGAGGCTTTTGATCCCGCTGTGATCGAGCTTAAATGTGTTGTCGTTTGATATTGCCGGCTGTATCAGCTTCCACACAGCGTATTCTTCAGGAGCATTTCTACCGGGAATCTTATCGGTATACGCCTTCCATTCTTCCTGCATCCAGTTTTCGACTGAATCAAGCGCTTTAGCCAGAGCAGAATAGAATCCTTTCAGAAGCGCCCGATGCGACTTCGCCCAGATTCTGTCGGCTGCAAATACGAGAAAAGGACTGTCGGGCAGACCGTGTTCAATATAGGGCATGAAATCTACTTCAAATCCTTTGTTAATTGTCCTGGGAATGGCATATGAGACTGCATCAAGCGCATCTATTTCACCCTTAATCAATAGTTCTTCTCCCTCGAACCCCACCTTACGCAATGTTATTGAAGATTCATCAATGGAGTTCTCTTTTAAGAACATTTCAAACTGCGCCAAACTAACCGGGCTCGGACCGACCCCTATAGTCTTCCCAATCAAATCTTTCGGATTATTAATTCCGCTTTTCCTGAGGCTTAAAAGGCCCTCGGGATTACTTCCGACCAGAGAACCGACCGAAATCACTCCGGGGAATTCCTTCTGCAGAAGCAGAATGTTATGCGGATAATTTATAGCAAGCTCAGCATCTCCCTGATGAAGCCTTTCTATCGCCATTGCAGATTTGGAGGCAGGCTCCAATATTTCCAGTTCAATACCGGCTTCTTTAAAAAACCCTTTGTCACGCCCCTCTACAAGAAGCGCATGTTTTGCATCCAGGGTCCAGTCCAGCAGGATTCTCACAGTTTCCAAAATTATACCTCCGAATTGTTTTCAATAAGAAGGCGGGCCGTGAAGCCCGCCATTTTTTAATTATTTGATAGTAAATAGCTGCTAATCTTTGAATAATTTATCGACTTCAACTTTAGCTTCATCAAGAAGAGGCGCCGGGTCAACATTATCGTAAACTGCTTTCTCAACAGCCTGAGCGATAATTCTTGAAGCATCGCCGTATTCAGGAATATTAGGACGAATCATAGTGAACTCAAGTCCGCTTAGAAGAACTTCACCCTTGGGATCAGTCTTGAGAAAGTCCTGATATTCAGGGGAATCAATAACGGATTTCCGTGTGGGAAGCGCTCCGGTTGACAGACACCAGCGTTTATTAACCTCAGGCGAACTCATCCAGCTGAGGAATTCCCATGCTGCGCGCGGGTCTTTACAATCTTTGAAAATTGCGAGGTTTCCGCCACCGGAAACGGTTGCCTTCTTTTTGCCCATCGGCAGCTGCGCAAGACCTACATTCGCATTTCCCATAACATCCCGATAGTTACCGAGAACGCTTGTACTTGAAAGTTCCATTGCAGCATTTCCAACCTTGAATTCACTCCAGCCGCCGGAAAGATTCAATGCTTTATGCTTCCATACTATGTCTCTCCAATACTCGGCTGCTGCAACACCTGCTTCGGTATTAAATGCACCCTCAGTCAAAGCTTCATTAAAAAGCTGTCCATCCTGCTGCCAGAAAAATGCGAGATAGTACCATATTGATCCGTAGTTTGCCTTAGTGGGAAACACAATACCATACTGATCGGTTACACCGTCGCCGTTCTTGTCTATTGTAAGCTTCTCAGCATATTCGGCAAGCTCTTCCCAGGTTGCCGGCGGAACCTCAGGATCAAGTCCTGCTGCTTCAAATGCTTTTTTATTATAATAAAGAACAATGTTTGAAAGATTAAAAGGAATAGACCATGATTTGCCCATATACTGGGTGCTTGCTAAAGAAGCATCCATCAAATCATTCTGATCATAGCCGGTCTCATCTATGTAAGGTTTCATATCAATAAGAGCACCGGCATCGGCGAAAATTGGTGTCCAGTAGGAATCTATCTCTGCAATATCGGGCGCATTTTTACCCGCAACCGCTGTAAGAAGTTTATCTCTCATTGTATAAAGATTGCCGCCGTAGGAAAGTTCAATCTTTATATTGGGATTTGCATCCATGAACTCTTCGACAAGAGATTCAAAAAGTACAGCACGCGGACCGGAATATGAATGCCAGAAAGCAAGTTTAACCTTTTTTTCAGGAACATACTTGCCGTCAGTAACTACTTCAGTATCCTCAACGACAACAGGTGCTTCCTCCTGCTCTCCTCCTGCAAAAACTGCAAATGGAAGGATAAGCATTACGATGAGGAACATTAAAACCATTCTTTTCATTTTCGTTCTCCTTTTATATTTTTTAGTAAACCGTCTCCGGTTCAACCCTTGAGCCCTGAAATACTGATTCCTTTAATAATATACTTCTGCGTAATGATAAGAAAAATGAGCACCGGCAGTACTGTGATTACTGTTGCAGCCATAAGCATACTCCACTCCGTAGACATTGCCAGTTCGTTTTTAAGCATAGCGAGCCCGACCTGAACGGTATATCTTTTTGAGGAGTTTGTTACGACGAGCGGCCAGAAAAAAGAATTCCAGCTCCACATAAATGACAGCATAGAAAGAGTTATTAAAGCAGGTTTTGATAAGGGTATCACTATCTTGAATAAGATTCTTAATCTGGAATAGCCGTCAATACGTGCGGCATCTTCCAGATCAGTTGGAATACCGGAAAAAAACTGCTTTAATAAAAAGGTACCGTATGGATATGCAAGAAAAGGCAGAATTAATGCAGCATAAGTATCTATTAAACCGAGTCGGCGCATGACCATAAAAAGCGGGATTATAGTGACCTGGGTAGGAATCATCATTGTACCTAAATACAGAATGAAAATGACATTTTTATACGGGAAATACAGTCTGGCAAAAACATAAGCGGTAAGTGCTGAAGTAAAAACCTGGAAGACAGTTATAACTCCTGATACAAACATACTATTCATGTAATAACGCCCGAGAGGAATCTGCTTCCATGCAGTTATAAAGTTTTTCCACTGAGGCGGATCCGGGAGGAATTTCGCCTGATAGGAAAATATCTGTACATCGGTTTTTAGGGCAGAGACTACCATCCACATAAAAGGAAATATAAATATTACCGCGAGGGCAATTAGAACAATATATAAAATGGTGCTTTTAGCAATCTTTATTGTGGTCATAATTACTTACAGGTCCTTTCTCTGCAGCCTAAGCTGCAGCAGGGTGAGCAGAAGGAGAATTACGAATATTACCCATGCGACGGCTGAAGCGTAACCCATCTCCTGAAATTCAAAAGCACGCTGGTACAAATAATAAACGATCACGCTGGTTGATTGACTTGGTCCGCCCCCGGTCATTGTATAGATCTGTCCGAATGCTTGAAAAGAAAAAATGGTGTTCGTTATGAGAACAAAGACCAGAGCAGGCGATATCATCGGCAGGGTGATAGAAAAGAATTTCTGAACTGCTGAAGCTCCGTCAATCTGAGCTGCTTCGTAATATTCATCGGGAATAGCTTTTAATCCTGCTAAAAGAATTATCATATGATAGCCGGCATTCTTCCATATTGTTACTATAATAATAGACAGCATTGCATACTTTGATGAACTAAGCCATGGAATACCTGTTCCGCCGAACTTACGAATAATGATATTTAACAGACCATTGTTTGTATCAAATATCCAGAACCACACAATGGCAACAGCTATAGTAGATGTAATTACAGGCAGAAAATATGCGGTTCTGAAAAAACCTGAAGCCAGGACTTTCCGATTAAGAAGCAGTGCAAGCCCCAGAGACGCTGCGGCGCCTACCGGTACGACTCCCATGGTATAAACAAATGTATTTTTCAATGTATTCCAGAATTCTTTACTGTGAATCATCCGATCAAAATTACCAAGGCCTATAAAATCCATCTCTGATGTCAGGATTGACCACTCATGAACAGATAGGAAAAGTGAAAAGAAGATTGGAAATATTATAAAAATAAAGACTATAACGGCTGAAGGAAGAAGACAAAGCAACCCTGTTCTGAAATCCTCCCGTTTTAAAGGAGATCTAAACAACAAAGCTGTATTCGTATTCATATTGATGAAGTATAATCTTGATGAAGAGATGCTGTCAAACAATAAAATATTTCTGGATGGAACCTTTCTGGATGGAAAATGATAGATTTTGATAATTATGACTGTTTTCCTAAACTTGCCGAAGCTCTTTCCAACCGAACTGATAAACAACCGCCGTCGTCATGCTGGGAAGATCTTTTAGGAAAAACAGGCATAGAACGGTCTCTGCTATTTGTTCTCGTTGACGGTATGGGGGAATGTTACATAAACCGCCTTTCTCCCGACTCATTTTTACGCGATTCAAAGAGAAAAATCATAAAATCTGTCTTTCCATCTACAACTGCGTCGGCGATGATGAGTCTGGCAACCACTCTGCCGGTAGCTGCTCATGGTATTCCCGGCCGGTATTCTTATCTAAAAACGGACAATCTACACTTGGACAGCCTCGCATTTAGAGAGCGTTTCAGCGGCAAGGCATTATCGCTGGAGCTTTCTCCCAAACAGCTGTGGCCGCTCCCCTCCTTCATTACAGAATCAGAAATTACCGCTTTCTCTGTTATTCCTCAAGTCCTGCTCAATTCTCCATTCCAGAGCTACCTATGCGGTGATCGCAATGTAGGCGGCTACAGCTCAATTGCCGATGGCGTCGATTTAATAATTAATCAGATCAAATATGAATCTTCCAGAACTTTTAACTTTTTTTATCTTTGGGATCTGGATTCGCTCGGGCATAGAGAAGGAATGCACAGCAGCAGGATGGATGAATTATTAATTCTGATAAATACCGAACTTGAAAGGCTTTATGACGGATTAAAGAGTATTGCCGATATAGTGATCTCCGCGGATCATGGGCATATCGACGCAGGCGAGGCCGACATAATTACTCCGGATCACAAACTCATGAGTTTTCTTGAAACACCCCCATTCGGAGAACCCCGGGCCGCTCAGCTTCAGGTAAAACCAGAACGTGAAAAAGATTTCAGAGCATATTTCAACGAAACATTCGGTGATCGATTCAGCTTGCGGCCTGTTAAAGATTCCGCAGCACTTTTCGGGGGCAGACGGCTCTCTAAACAGGCCTCAAGATCCTTTGCGAATTATATTGCAATAGCCGAAACGCGTAATCTGCTTGTTTATTCTCAGGAACATCCTGCAAAAACCAGGATCAACAAAGCCGAACATGGAGGTATTCTCCCTGAAGAGCGATTAATTCCGCTGATAATTCCAAAATAGGCTATGCTATACTGAAAGCATGATAGTGAAAGTAAGCTTCGGCAGGCTTTTACCTGATGAAACCGCAGAAGATATTTTCACCTCATCGCTAAATGATTAGGTCAGCGGAAATTGGCTGAACGAACAGACATAAAAGTTATTCAGCAGGAGGTTCCTCCTCTTCCCATACCATCTTTATTTTCATCTCACTGATATCAGCGGCCCTTGTTTCTTCGCTTCGCTGCATATCAAGATATGCAAACTGCAGGGCCAGCTCAGGTTTTACAGCTTTGAGCTTACTGTAATTTGTATCAACAAAGCCGTAATTCTTAAGCTCATGATGCGTTCGGGCTAATCCCAGAAGAACGGAAGGGTTGGACGGTTTAATATTCGATGCCTGCTCATAATATGACAGAGCATCAATAAGATTGTTCTTTATAAGCATTATATTACCCAGATTTACCAGGGCCGGCAGATAATCCGGATCCAGAGACAGAACCTCAACAAGATTCGTTTCAGCTTTTTGTGTTAATCCATACTGAGCGTACAGCATTCCGAGGCGATTTAGTAATCGTGCTGTTTTTCCTTTTGATACGATCTTTTCTTCAATTGTCCTCACCTGCTGAAATATCTCTCTGTCAACAAGAGATTGAAACTCCTGTTCATATTCATCTCTGACAGCTGTATCATCGGGAAAATCAATCTGAATATCTCCAGGCAATCCTACTGGTTCATAATTCCGCCAGGCGTCATGAGTTGGATAGATTGCAGCCGCATCCCTATCTTCGGCCTCCCTCCATTCTCTGATCCCGGTCTGCCATGCTGAATTAAATCCTTCAGTAAGCTCTGTGATCTCATAAGGTACCCAGACAACATCTTCGTGAATAATGAAATCATCATAGCTGTTGAAT
>DMKD01000448.1:0-2554 GCA_003454605.1 Spirochaeta sp.
CTTAGCGACGCTTCCGTAGGTTATCATAACCTGCCCGGAAAACGGTTGTTTACTGTTTTCGAGATATTTAACGACTGATAAAAATCCGGGACCGAACAGCATCGAAAGATTAAGGCTTTCAGGGGGTTTATCAAGCGGAAAGGGATTATTTTTCAGATATCCGCGCACATGCCCGTCTGCGCTTACCTCGACATTGATGCCCTTAATAGGACCTCCGCACTCAAAGACGAGCGCGAGCCTGTCCTTACCTTTCAGCATGGATGTCAGAAGCCCGGCGGCAATATAGGTTTCGCCCAAAGCATAGGTTTCCAGTATGCCGGTATCATGAGCCTCTCTCATTGACTTAATCATTGCGCCGGCGTCAAGAACAGCACCGCGGTATCTGCCCTTATTAAGAAGGAAAATTTCCATATTAGGTTTATCTATTTTCAAAATTTTCACTCCATTTATCTATGGTTTTCCCATCATATTCAGTAAGTTTTTTTATGAGGGAATCCGGATTATCATCTACTATTAATCTGCCTCTGTGTACATCTTTTATAAACCCGCGTTCGACGGCATTATCGAGAAATGAGAGGAAATCCCTGTAAAAATTATTTATATTAAACAGTGATACCGGTTTACTGTGATATCCAAGCTGCTGCCATGTAAACACCTCGGTTAATTCTTCAATCGTACCTATACCGCCCGGCATGGCAGTGAAGGCATCAGATATCTCATACATCCGCCGCTTCCGTTCATGCATGTCTGCAGTTATAATGGTTTCAGTCAGCGGCAGTTCTTTTACTTTATTCCGGATTAACTCAGGGATAACTCCGGTAACCTTTCCGCCGTTTTCAAGCACAGTTTCAGCCAGCAATCCCATGAGTCCAACTCCGCCGCCTCCGTAAACAAGATGTATATTGTTTACGGCAAGATAAAGTCCGAGTTCAGCAGCCTTATGCCGGTAGAGTTCATCATTGCCGAAGCTTGATCCGCAGAATACACATAATGATTTAATTTGCATAAGGGTAATATAACCATATGCGCTTATTGATTCAACATTAAATTTTATGATAGAACTGAGCTTATGAAATTCAAATGTCTGATACTTGATCACGATGACACATCGGTAAGCAGCACCGCTGAAATACACTACCCTGCCCATGTGGAAACTATAAAACAGATGAGGCCGCATCTTGAACCTGTAAGTCTTGAAAACTGGTTTAGAAAAAATTTTGAACCAGGTGTTATGGAGTACTTTACGGGTGAGTTAGGCTTCACCGAAGAAGAAATAAAGCGTGAATACGAGATTTGGCGAAGTTTTAATGAAGATGCAAATCCGCATTTTTTTAAGGGTATCCCCGAACTTATACTGGAATTCCAAAAACGTGGTGGAATAATAGCAATAGTTTCTCATTCGGAAGCTGATAATATTGCAAGACATTACAGCGTCAATGGCGCCGGAGCGAAACCCGATATTATTTTTGGCTGGGATTATGATGCTTCGAAAAGAAAACCTTCGGTATGGCCGGTTGAGCAGATAATAGATAAATGGGGTTTCAGCAGAAGCGAAATGCTTATGGTTGATGATCTTAAACCCGGGCTTGAAATGTCAAGAAGCGCCGGAATAAAAATTGCGGGTGCCGGCTGGGGACAGCGGGTGCCTGAAATTGAATCTCATATGAGAGAACAATGTGATTATTATTTTAAAGAAGTATCTGAGCTTACCGAATTCGTTTTAAGCAGATAAAATTACTATCCTTGATCATGTCGGCGGCATACAAGAATATGAGTAAAACTCTCATTTGTTATTATATTAACTAAGGTGTATAATTTTTTTGAAAAAAACAAATATGATAATTTGCCGGAGAACCTATGAAAATTGGAATAATAATTTGTGACAGATACAGAAGTTGTGCAGGCGGTAAATGCTTCAGGGCTATGCAGAACAGAGAAGGGGCATTTGATATTTACAGCAAAGATAAACCTCTTGAAATTGTTGGCTACACTTCCTGCGGCGGCTGTCCGGGTGGAAATATTGAATATACACCTGAAGAGATGATTAAAAATGGTGCTGAAGCAATTCATTTTGCAACAGGCTTAATAGTTGGATATCCTCCATGTCCAAACATTTCTTATTTTAAACAGTTTATCGAAGATAAATACAAGATAAAAACAGTCTTTGGAACACATCCGATACCGCAAAAATATTTCATAACCCACAACAGCCTGGGAACATGGGAATCAGAAGAATGGCAGGAAATGATTAGGCCGACATTGGTCAATGAGGATTTAAGAAGAGCATATGATTGAGTATCAGGATATATAGAATGTACAAATATTTATTTGGACCCGTTCCTTCAAGAAGATTAGGCATGTCCTTAGGGGTAGATTTAGTTCCTAAAAAGGTATGTTCGCTCGACTGTGTGTATTGTGAGGTTGGTAAAACAACAAATCTTACTATTGAGCGAAAAGAATATATAAAACTTGACAAGATAAAAGAAGAATTGACAAATTATTTTAATAATAATCCGGACCCGGATTATATTACTTTTTCAGGTTCGGGCGAACC
>DMKD01000448.1:2667-6434 GCA_003454605.1 Spirochaeta sp.
CGCAACAGAAGAGGTTTTCAGAAAAATAAACAAGCCTGCAAAAGGTTTAACTATCGTTGAATATATTCAGGGTTTGATAGATTTCAGAATAGGGTTTAAGGGCAAAATGTGGCTCGAAGTGTTTATTTTACCCGGCTATAATGACAGCAAAAATGAACTTAACAAACTTAAGGATGCTATTTTAAAAATTAATCCTGATTCAATTCAGTTAAACACATTAGACAGGCCCGGCACTGTGTCTGATTTAAGAGAAGCTTCAAGAGATGAATTGCAGTCTGTAGTCGATCTCTGGGGTTTGGATAATGTAGAAATAATCGCAGCTTCACCCGAAAGAAAAAAGATTCAGTCATACAGAGATGATATAGAGAACGCAATTATTGAAACGATAGCAAGAAGGCCCTGTACCCTCGATGATTTAACTAAAATATTAGGCTTGCATATAAATGAAATTAACAAATATCTTTCAGTACTGGAAGCCAATCAAAAAATTAAAACAGTTAGTCAGAACAGAGGTGTTTTCTACCAGAAAAAAGATAAGTGATTTAATCAATCACAGAAAAGCTTCCCAATCGTATATCAGCCTATTCCCACTCGATCGTCGCGGGCGGCTTTGAAGATATGTCATAAACTACACGTCCGATACCGCGGACGGAATTTGTAATAAGGGATGATATTTCAAGGATATCCTTTGTATCAAAGGGGTAAACGTCGGCTGTCATGCCGTCGCTGCTTGTTATAGCCCGCAGCGCGAGGACATTTCCGTACTCCCGCAGATCACCGGCAACACCTACCGATCTTATTGGGAGAAGAACAGCGAAGGCCTGCCATATCTTGTCGTAGAGTCCGCGGCTCTTAAGTTCATTGATGAATATCCAGTCGGCTTCCCGAAGTAGATCACATTTTTCTACGGTGATGTCTCCAAGGATGCGAACAGCGAGACCGGGACCAGGAAACGGATGACGGCGGATTATTTCATCACTGATTCCTACCTTTCTGCCAAGCTCCCGAACCTCATCTTTATAAAGTTTCCCGAGAGGTTCGATTATGAGTCCGGCATCACGCTTAGCCTCAACGAGGGGTGAGCGTACATTATGATGTGATTTTATGACCTGGGCCTTTTTGCCAACGCCCTTGCCTGATTCGATTAAATCGGTATAGAGAGTTCCCTGAGCAAGCATATAATCGCCGTCGAGTCGTTTGTTAATCTCATCTTCCTGGACCTTGATAAAAAGGTCTCCTATGATCTCTCGTTTCTTTTCAGGATCACTGACACCCCTCAATTCAGTGAGAAAGCGTTCGGAAGCATCTATCAAATACAGATTTTCAGCGCCTAATTTCTTCAGACCGACTTCAACTTCGGCTGATTCGTCCTTTCTCATCATGCCTGTATCGATATACATCAGATGAACCTTTGATGAGTCCAGCGCCTTCAGCAAAAGCCCTCCTACTACTGTAGAGTCGACTCCTCCGGAGATAAGAAGCAGTACATCACGCCCGGCGGCCTGCTCCCGCACTGCTTCCATTTCCTGCTTCAGGTAGGTGTCCATATCCCACCCAGTCTCAGCGCCGCAAATTCCGATAACGAAATTCTTCAAAATATCGGTGCCGTGTTCACAATGCGTAACCTCCGGATGGAACTGTATTCCGTAGATGTTGCGATACGCGTTGTATCCGCAGGCTATATGATGTTCAGATTCGGCTATCAGTTCAAACCCGTCCCCGAGTTTTTCTATACTGTCACCGTGACTCATCCATGAGGTAAAACCGTCTGGTATTCCGTCGAATAGAGGAGAATCTTTTGTATAGTTTATATCTGAGCGTCCGTACTCTGTTTTATCAAGAGCCTGAACAAGACCGTCTGAATCGGTAGTCATACGCTGAAAACCATAGCATATTCCTAAAACCGGAAGACCGGTTTTATAAATCGAAGGGTGAGGAAGCGGAGCACCCCTCTCATAAACTGAATAAGGTGAACCTGAAAGGATAATACCCTTAACATCCTGAAGAAGTTCAGGTGTACACTCGCTTTCTGCTGTAATGATATCGGTATAAACACCGAAATCACGTATGCGTCTGGCAATCAACTGAGTAGTCTGACTGCCGAAATCAAACACGAGTATTTTATCCATCATTTCTGCTCCTGCTTATTTCCAGAAATCTTTGCGAAGAATTGTTTCTTCCCGATTATAACCGATTGAGACGATATCTACCGGTGTCCCGGTATAGTCTTCAATGAATTTTATATAATCTTTAGCTTCCTGCGGGAGTTCATCGTAATTTCTTATATCTTTTATGCATTTATTCCAGCCCTTGAAAGATTTCGTTACCGGTACTGCCTTCTCAAGAACGTTTATATCAGTAGGAAAATTCTCAACGAGTTCGCCATCGCATTCATAGGCGATACAGGCCTTCAACTCGGATATTTCGTCATATACATCAAGGTGTGTCAACACAAGGGAATCAAGCGAGTTAACTCTGCATGCGTATTTCAGAGCAGGGAGGTCAAGGTAGCCGCATCGCCTGGGACGGCCGGTGGTAACACCGTATTCGCGGCCGGTTTCCCGGATGTAATTTTCAAGTTCACCGTCCCGGTTCTCCTGAAATTCGCTGGGAAAGGGGCCGTTGCCGACACGGGTCGAATAGGCTTTAAATACACCCATCACACCATCAAGATCACGCGGACCGATGCCTCCGCCCATTGCAGCTCCGGCTGCCTGGGAATATCCGGATGATACATAGGGATAGGTCCCGACATCGAGATCCAGGAGTACGCCTTGGGCACCTTCAAAAAGAGTCCTGCTGCCTTTGCTGTCAGCCATGAAAGATACGAGGTCGATGACCATATCTCTCATCTTGTCTTTAAACTCATCAAGGTAGTCACGATCCTCTTCAGAGAGACTCGCATAGAGCTTATCGTTATAGAGGTCTCCTATTCTGATACCGTCCCTGTGAGCCTTATGAGCATAGGTAACGCCTATACCGCGGCCGGTTGTGCCGATGGGATTCCGTCGATTTTTATCGAGTTCAATATCCTCTTCACGATAACGGGGAAGTACGAGATGGGCCCGGTCAGAAATATATATTCTGTTTTTCCAGTCTATACCCTGCTCTTCAATTGTTGCGAGCTCTTTAAAAAGAGCATCCGGATCGATAACCATCCCGGTACCGAGAACAACTTTCTTGTCCGGATATATGATGCCTGAAGGAACGAGATGAAGTTTATAGGTTACATCACTGGTAACTATGGTATGTCCGGCATTCGCACCGCCCGAAAATCTGACTATCAGATCAGAATCTTCAGCTAGAAAATCAACAATCTTACCTTTTCCTTCGTCTCCCCACTGGGCCCCGACAACAACAAGATTCATTTAAAACCCCTTATAGTTGAAGCGCATTACCAGAAAAAAAGCATTCTCTGAATAATGAAACTTCTAATTTTTTGAGTAATTAGGCGCTTCCTGAGTGATCATAATGTCATGTGCATGACTCTCTCTCAGACCAGCAGGCGAAATCTTAACAAAATTTTTATATTTACGCAATTCGTTTATGTTCGAACAACCGCAATAGCTCATGCCTTTTTTTAAACCGGTGATGAGCTGGTGCAGAAAGGGCTTGAGTTCCCCCTTGAAAGGCACCCTTCCCTCGATCCCTTCAGGGACGGGAGCGTCTCCCTTCTTCATCTGATAGCGATCGCCGCTGCCTTCCTTGATTGCACCAATTGAACCCATACCGCGGTACTGCTTGAAGATACGGCCCTCATAGATAAT
>DMKD01000275.1:0-2683 GCA_003454605.1 Spirochaeta sp.
ATCATGGGTACCGGTATCAAGCCAGGCATAGCCCCGCCCCATCAACTTAACCTTCAGCTCATCAAGCTTCAGATATTCATTATTGACCGTTGTAATCTCAAGCTCGCCCCTTGCCGAAGGTTTAATATTATGGGCAATATCCACAACGCGGTTATCATAGAAATACAACCCGACTACCGCATAATTTGACTTGGGAGTCTCGGGCTTTTCCTCAATTGAGACAGCTTTTCCGTCAGAATCAAAGTCTACAACCCCGTAGCGCTCCGGATCCTTTACCCAGTACCCGAAGACAGTAGCTCCAGACTCCTGAGCGGCAGCATCTTTCAACAGGCCTGAAAAACTGTGGCCGTAAAAGATATTATCTCCGAGGATCAGACAAACAGAGTCATCACCAATAAATTCTTTTCCAAGAATGAAGGCTTCCGCCAGTCCGTTGGGAGAATCCTGTATCTTATATTGAAGATTCATTCCGAGACTGCGTCCGTCACCTAAAAGTTCTTCAAAACGGGAGGTGTCCTGGGGGGTAGAGATTATAAGAACATCTCTGATGCTCGCCAGCATCAGCGTGGACAGGGGGTAATAGATCATCGGTTTATCATAAACCGGTAACAGCTGCTTACAGACAACACGGGTTGCAGGAAACAGTCTTGTTCCGGCACCGCCTGCGAGTATTATTCCTTTCATATTTTCATCTCCTGCATATATTAATCATATATAAAAATCACATTAAATATTTTAAGAAACCTTTTACCGCGTAGACAGTAAACTTTACGACTGACGAAGGAAAACTCAATCCCGCAACATTGCGGTAGAAGGCCCACTGCATCCCGGCGGCTTTCATCTTGTTGCCCGTAAGGGTTTCACTGAAGACCCTCAAACGGGCAAGGTCCTCCATGACGCAATAAACATTTTTATGGTCTTTAAGGATTGTAAGGAAGAAATGATAGTCATCGCGGCCTACCGCAGCTTCATATGTTTGTCTTATATCACCTGTAATGTTTCGATCGTACATTGCCGAAGATGCCATTATACTGTCTGAATGCATAATCTGGTTATATGTGGCGACTTCCGGAACCGGAATGGTTATACCCGTTCGAAGGCTGCCGTCTTTATTAATTTTTTTATAGCGGGTACAGGAAAGCGCAGCATTCCTGTTTCTCATAAGAACTATCTGAAGTTCCAGCTTCCTTGGAAGCCATAGATCATCAGCATCAAGGAATGCAATATAGCGGCCGGAGGCCTTCTCAAGCGCAATATTTCTGGCATAAATCGGACCATGGTTTTCAGGCAGATTAATAACAACTATCCGTTCGTCCTTCTCAGCTATCTCGTCCAGCAGCCGCCGCGACGAATCAGTTGAACTGTCGTTCACAATCAGCCATTCAAAATCCTCACAGGTCTGGGCCAGGACACTGTCAGCGGTGGCCTTTATAAACTCCTCTGCATTATATAAGGGAGTTATAATCGAGACCGTCTTGTTGCCTATTTGCATATCACCCTCTAAATAAATTTATTTTGAAATAACCTGTTTCCCTGATATTCTTGCAAGAAAAGACAAACTGAATCTTCTATCGAAGGAATCAGGATTATCAATATAATAAACACTCTCTGCGCTGCCTAAAACAACTGGAACAGCTAAATAAAGTTGCATATTATCCACCGGAGTTATTCTAAAACCAGGAATCAAAATTCCGGATTGTTCATCAAAATTATACTTTGCCTGCAAAAAAACACTAGAGGATAACACTCCAAAATCATATGAGGTATTTATTGCAGCATTATGCCCATAATACAGCGGAAAGGAAACGCCCGCGACATCCATTTCAGATTCTTCACCGTTAAATAAATACTCAATGTTGAACTTAAGCTTGGCTTCAAAAAGATCAAAGTATATACCGGCGTTCATTGAGAAATCATCCTGATTATCCATCTTGTAGTCTTCATCTTCCATTGCTTCTGCAAGTTCATCATCTGTAAGAGGTTCATAATTCAGATCATACGAAAATAAAAACTCATTGTAGACCTCAATGAAATTAAACAAAGTAGCCTTCGCTGAATAAAAAGATCTGTAGTGAAGACTATTGTGAAAAAGTGTTCCTATATCAAGATCTATATGTTCATTCGCTAAATTCAGCTTCAAGCCGCAGCCGAGTTCATCTATTGAGGGTTTTGTCAGGTCCTCTATAAATCCGCCTCTGCTGAAAGCTACAACTTCTACTCCTCCAATACCGACAGGAATATTCAATTTTAATCCAATAAGCGAATTTGCATAATCATCTGAAGTATCAAAATCATCAGGAAGTCTGTTAATTAAATCAGTGAACGGAAAATTTCTAGAAATTCCCCATGATATTTTTTGTACCCCCATTCGAAAATACAATAAATCGGATAGAGTATAATCAGTAAAGAATTCATTAGTAGTGAATTCCAGATTAGGCCAGGAGAAAGTCATAGAATGATAGGCTCTAAACACTGGTGAGAACTGAACATCCAGAGACAGATTTGAAGACATTGTCATCAATGGAGTTTGAGAAAATTCAGAATCAGCTAGTAAGCTAAAATCAGCAGCTTCTAATATCCAGCCGGCTGAATAACCTGCTTCCATTCTATAGCCGGCAGTAAACTTAATACCGCTTTTTTTAAGTAAATTATCTACAAGGTCTTTTTGCTCATGTATATCCGC
>DMKD01000275.1:2763-5457 GCA_003454605.1 Spirochaeta sp.
AGACTATCAATATCGATTTCAGAAACTTCATCCGAACCGAAACAGGGAACTATAACAAAAAGCAACGCAGAAATTAAAAAAAGACTTTTTCTGATCATTGTGAAATATTCTCCAGAAATGTTTTGGAAAATAAAGAATCTGCCTGCCTCGCCAGGGAAGGATTTGTGATAGTTATCTGGGTTTTTTCATTCACAAATTTCCCGTCAACAACAGCGCCCTCGAGGTTCTCTACAATCAGAATGTATTTCGGGATGAATTTCTTACCGACTGTCTGATATGAAGGTATCGCTGTTGTTCTCATAAGCCGGCCGGAAAGACTGTAATCCTCATACTTTCTCACAAGACCGTCTTCGCTGATCCATAGTTTCATCCCCGGATAGGTTACTCCGTCGTTATTGGCTTTAAGCGTCAATAGAGTGCAGTTATAACGTCCAAGTTTTGCACTCTCGGTCTTTTCAACGTCATAATCAGCGGCAAGGGTTGAACGTGTAAAATCGGAATTACGGGCATTTGTATTCTGGAACCGGTTTTTTGAACTGGTAGAATTAAACTTCCGGCTTTCAGGATCATAGAACCAGAGGGTATCCCCCTGCTTCAGATAGCCCTGCCCTTTGTTTATTTCCGGTTCTGTTATTACAATTACGTACTTTTCTTCGCTGTCGCGGCGAAAGATAACGCATTCAGTCGAGCTTTTTCCTTCACCAGGTACATCGCGTACTATGCTGTACTCAGCGCTGAAATCGGTTTCCGGAAAATTAACAAGCGCATCAGCCTGCTTTAACAGGACCTGTCCGTCAACTGCAGAAACACCGTTCAATATTATCAGGCAGAAAAGCCCGATAATGATACAAATTTTTCTCAAAAATCCCCTCCGCTGAGAGCTTTCGCCAGATCATGCCTTACCGACCTTCCTGCCGGAAAGATCATGGCTAATCCGACGGTTGCAAAAACTACTGCAATATTAACAATAAACAGCTCTGGAGGCAATGACGATGTCAGCCTTCCATTATTTAAGAATATCTCAAATCCGGGAATTGATCCGTAAGAAAAAAGTGATAACAGCATTATTATCAGCCTCGACAGCAGATAACCGATGAGAACTGATATTACGGCAAGTCCGGCCCCTTCAAAAAAGAGAATATTTAAAATTGTCCTACCGTGAAAACCAAGAGCCCGCATTGTTGCTATCTCTGTGCGTCTCTCATGAAGCAGCAGACGGTAGGTGACAAGACTGCTTGCAAGCAGGATGAGCGCAAGCACGGCAAAGGCCGCATAGGAACCTGCTTCAAGGGCCGATATCAAATCAACAATCTCGGACATGTAAACAGGCAGTGATACTACGAAGTATCTGATACCCGGCCATTGCTGCGACAGCTGATAGGTCAGATCCGCCTTCTCTGCGATTTCAGGCGCAGCAGGAAGAACCGTTTCGACGGCAGCCTGCAGCCTCCGCGCCTTTTCCCCGATACCGCGTAGATTCCTGAAATAGAGCCCCATTGATGAGTATTCATCCTGCGCCATCCCCATTAAATCATTCAGAAATCTTCGATCAGTAAAGCTTCTAAAAGAACCGAAAAGCGATGAATCGTTCATCACGGCTGTTACAAGGCATTCAGCCGTATTCTTCTGCCCGGTGATAGTCTCTACCTCAAGGATAACCTTATCTCCCGACTGCAGATGAAGCTCCTCAGCTGTCATTTTCGAAAGCATAATCCACGGCAGTCCCACGGCCCCGGCTGTTTCAGCATCAAAACCTGTATCGGGGAAACTGTCGGTTTCATTCTCAATATCAATTCCGAATACATTTTTCTGCCTTACAGCCTTTCCATTGAAATAAATTACTCCGCGCTCAAAACAGTTTGTTCGCCTCACAATCTTTTCGTATTCGATATCGGAAGCAGCAACAGCTGCGGATACCAGAGCATCATCAGTTATTCTTATAGCCGTATCATGATCTTTATCAAAACCGAGGATGAACAGATGCCCGCCGTAGTGGGTTTCGGCGCCGGTATAAACGTTATCGATCATTCCATTTGATATAGAGGTAAGCGCGGTAATGAGTGAAAAACCAAAGCTCAGCGCAATAAGCAGAAAAATATAGCGGCGGAAATGTCCGCGCAGATAACGGCCGGCAAGTCTTAGTTTGTATCGAAGCTGCATTAACGGCCCTCCCTCATTGCAGTTACAGGCTCGATTCGAAGCGCCGTTGCTACCGGATATACAGAGGCCGTCAAACCGATGAGAACACTCAGCCCCAGGCTGAGAAGCGCAAGGGAGATATCAGGCTGAAAACTGAAAACCGTCTGACCAAGCAGCGCTGAGAGCAGCGAATTACCGAGCACAAGATGTCGGCTGTTGACCGCGGCCATTATTGCCAGCGACAACAGAATCCCCGCAGTTCCGGCTGTAAAACTTATGATCAGGTTTTCAGCGTAAAGGATAGTCCGGATATTCCCGTCAGTCGCGCCGATAGAACGCAGGGTGCCTATTTCACCGGTACGCCGAAATACCGATATGAGGAATATATTAACCATCCCGATTTGACCGGCAATAATAACAAGGACGCATCCGGCATTGAACACAAGCTGAAGAACAAGCACAATCATTGCAGCCTGCCCCGCGGCCTCACGCCAACTGATAACCTCAACCCCCAAAGGACCAAGCTGCTCCCGAAGTTGTTTGCCGACATCTTCA
>DMKD01000186.1 GCA_003454605.1 Spirochaeta sp.
GAATTTATGGTGAGGCAATACGTACTGCTGTAATTCCCTGAGTACTATATTCCCCAGCCTCTGCCCGCTGCTGTTGTGATCGGATTATCTCCGGATTCGGTTCCGGCATCCTTTAAAAGCCTGTTTATCCTGGCTCTGAGCCTTGAAACATGCATGTCAGCGGCCCTTGAACCTTCCGGGCAGCAGCCCAGAAGTAACGCAATACTTTCGCGATTGAAGAATTTGCCGCGGTTACGCGAGAAAAGGGTAAAGAGCGCATATTCAGAAGGCGGCAGCTCAATCTCCTCTGCAGGCTCATCGCCCCGAACCGCAATCAGCCTGCGCTCTGAGCTGCAGATCAGACTTACCGCACCTGCTGAGACAAGCGATGCCTTGAAGCTGCTGCGCGTACGCTCGTAGAATTCTACAGGTTCCCATGGCTCACATAGAAAATCAGTACATCCCGCGGCTTTTGCCGCCGGCATGGCGGCTGCCGAGCCGAAGGCTATGAGCGGGGGTAGAAGAAGTCTGTTTATTACGGGGTTTTCAAGAAAGGCTGCAAGCCGGTAAGCCGGCAGTACGCAGACGTCATATGACGACCCATCACAGGGGGTGTCCGAACAGAGCGGTTCGGTTTCCGTAAAAAAAAGCTGTACATCAGGATAATCCCGGTACAACTCCAATTTTTTTTGATGATGCTTCCGCAGCCGGAGACCGATACTCTGTATCCGGAACGGTACACTCTGATTACCCTAGAAAGACCTGACCCGAGTTATCGATTGCCAGAATCGTCTTACACTCTGAACATCTGAAACGTCCCGACTTCGTGGCCTTCAATTTCTTCGAACAGATCGGGCACTGGAAAATCTTCGGGAATACATCGGAACTCTTTGTTCCTCCGCCTGCACCGAAAAACTCAACTGCTTCATTCAGATTATCCTTGATGTTAAAAAACTGGGAAAATCCAAGGAGCTGAAATACTTCATAAACCTTAGGCTGGATTTCAAGAAGAACCAGATCTCCGCCGCGGGGTCTCACTGCCTTGAGAAATGCTGTGAAAGAACCGATACCGGTACTCGATACATAATTCAATCCGCTGCAGTTAAAGATCAGCTTTATGTATCCGGCCTCAATGGCCTTGGTTACTCTCTTCTGGAAAAAATTGGAATTATAGGTGTCTATATATCCGGTTAGAAATAATACGAGACAACCCTCTACGCCTTCAACTGCCTGAAGTTTAATTTTTAGACTGTCGTCTTTTTCCTCATCAAATCCTGTCACTATATCGTTATTACTCATTGTACCTCAACCTGCTTTAAGTTTAACAGTCAAATTGCAGTTTTTCAATATACATATTAAATTTATATTACATGATCGGAATATTTCCCCAATAAATTTATATTATATTTTATATTTCTTGACCTATACAGCATTAAATCTTAAAATTGCATGTATGAACACGGTAATTAGAAAAATCTTTGTAGTATTACTGCTGCTCACTGCTTTTTCAGCCTGGGCCGAAGACGGTGTTCCGACTGTAGATCTGTCCATCACAATCAGGACGTTAGACATTGCCGCGACAACCGGCCGCGGAGGTCCCGAGGCAGGAACCCCCGTAATTCTGAATGGAACGGTAATTGAGCGCGCTGTTGTTGATGCCGACAAAGCCAGCTTCGCCGCAGAGCTGATGCTTGCGAACGGAGAATGGATAGATTCGACAGAGGTTACTGTTTCAAGATGTATCATCCTTCTCAACGGTCCGGAGTACTCTGAAATGATTCCCGCGCGCCGCTCAAGAACGGTAAATCCGAAAGAGATTAACCTTAATTCTGAGCTGCTCGTATACGGAATCTTTCTTGGTTACACCGAAACAGCGGACGGCATGATTGCTGTTATTGAATCAGGCGGCGTAAGAAAGCTGTGATTTCTTCTCATTAATCGTATCTGATTGAATCTCCGGTCAGAAGCTCGCTGTCTGAAGAATAGACAGCTCTCCTGAATACATTACGCAGCTCACGGACATTGCCGGGCCAGTTATATTCAAACAGCCTATCGAGAAATGAATCCGAGAATTCCCAATGCCTGTTCGGTCTCTCAAGACGCAGCTGTTTGCTGAAATGCATCAGCAGATCAGGAATATCCTCTATACGTTCTCTGAGAGCCGGAGCATGAATTCTAAACATATCTATCCTGTAAAGAAGATCAGCTCTGAATCGTCCGGCATCTACTGCTGCCGAAAGTTCGGCGTTGGTAGCGCTCAGCAGCCGCACATCGACAGGAAGATTTCTGTTTGAACCCACGCGTCTTATGCTTCCGGTTTCGAGCACCCGCAGCAGCTCGGTCTGCACCACCGTTTCAAGCTCGCCAATCTCATCAAGAAAAAGCGAGCCTCCGTCGGCATATTCAAAGAACCCGCTGCGCCTGACCGCACCGGTATAGGCCCCGGGCATTGCTCCGAACAATTCGGATGCGCTGAGTTCTCTGGGGATTGCCCCGGCATTCACGGCGTGAAAGGGTCCCTCGCTCTGCCCGGAAAAATCATGCAGCATTCGAGCAATAATATCCTTACCGGTTCCGCTTTCACCCGTTATGAGTACCGGCCCAGGTGCCGGTCCGTATCTGACAATCTGCTCCTTAACCACTCTTATCTGACTGGATGTACCGATGAGTCCCGACATCCTTCGGTTCAGCAAGTACGCCGGACTGCCGGTTATTTCTCTAAGCCTTTCTTTCACGATATCATCGATGATCTCCTGCAGCCTGTCTAAACTGCCGGGAATCCGAATAGCCTCGGGAGCGGAGCTTAATTTTTCTGAAGCCGCATCGGGCAGGTTTCTCGTGAGACTCACTATTCTGCGATGATTCCTGAGTTTCCGGCGATCGGCAGAGGCTACTGAAGGGCCAATAATTACCAGATCAGACTCAGTCTCGGTCAGGAGGTTCATCGCATCATCGATCTCCATGACGGTTATGATGATACAGAAATC
>DMKD01000376.1 GCA_003454605.1 Spirochaeta sp.
GAAGAGTTCATCTATGTTCTTGAGGGTGAAATTGAGATTAACTATGGTAAAGATGTTTATAATCTCACATCCGGTGAGAGTATATACTACGACTCAATAGTAGAACATGATGTAAAAGCTGCGGGAAATGCTGCAGCGAGAATTCTAGCTGTTATTCATGAGCCGGCCTAGGGGACGGGAAATAGATGAAACTTATTGAGAAAACCCTCGGCGGACTGCTTGAAGAGCAGACCGCTGCTAATCCGGACAAGGATTTTATTGTATATTCAGACAGAAACCTCAGGTTTACCTATACTCAGTTTAATGAACGAGTTGACCAGCTGGCCAAGGGACTGATGGCTATCGGCATAAAAAAGGATTCCAAGGTCGGAATCTGGGCTACCAATGTTCCCGACTGGTGTACATTCATGTTTGCAACAGCAAAAATCGGTGCAATTCTTGTTACTGTAAATACCGAATATAAACTTCATGAGTTGGAATATCTGGTAAAACAGGCCGATCTTGATACGCTCTGTATTATAGACGGATATAAGGATTCAGATTATGTTCAAATCGTTAATGAACTGGTGCCTGAACTGAAAAACTCTCAGCGCGGAGAACTAAAAGTGGAGAAATTCCCGGAGCTGCGCAATGTGATATTCATCGGTCAGGAAAAACACCGCGGTATGTTTAATACTCAGGAACTTTTACTGCTTGGTCAGCATATTGATGATGCTGACACATTACAATATTCTGAATAACGGATACAATATTGGTGAGTGCCAGAAATTTACCGACAAAGATGTTCTCTGCCTGGCTGTTCCGCTATTCCATTGTTTTGGTATTGTTCTCGGCGTCATGGCTGTTCTGACTCACGGCGCATCTATGGCGATAGTCGAAAAATTTGACCCCCTGATTGTCATGGCCTCCGTACAGAAGGAAAAATGTACTGCTCTATATGGCGTACCAACTATGTTCATCGCCGAGCTGAACCATCCGATGTTCGATATGTTTAATTTTTCATCCTTAAGAACCGGTATCATGGCAGGTTCGCCCTGTCCGATGGAAACGATGAAGCAGGTTATCGAAAAGATGAATATGACCGATGTAACAATCGCATACGGACTCACCGAGGCTTCACCGGTAATGACTCAGACGGTAACAGACGACCCGATTGAAAAACGAGTGTCAACTGTCGGCCGGGAGCTGCCAGGTATTGAGGTCAAGGTTTTAAATCCCGAGACCGGTGAAGAGTGTGGAATCGAGGAACAGGGTGAGCTGTGCTGCCGCGGTTATAATGCTATGAAGGGGTATTACAAAAATCCTGAAGCAACGGCGTCCTGTATCGATAAAAACGAATGGCTTCATTCGGGTGATCTCGGTATTAAGGATGCCGACGGTTACTTCAGGGTTACCGGTAGAATCAAGGATATGATAATCCGCGGCGGAGAGAACATCTATCCGCGTGAGATTGAAGAATATCTTTACACCATGCCCGAAATAAAAGACATACAGGTAGCCGGTGTCCCGGATGAAAAATTCGGCGAGCAGGTAGGTGCATTTATTGTACTGCACGAAGGCAGAGAAGTTAAGCCGGAAGATGTAAAGGATTTCTGCCGTGGAAACATCTCCAGACATAAAATTCCTAAATACGTATTCTTTGTTGAGAATTATCCGCTCACTGCGAGCGGCAAGATACAGAAGTACAAGCTAGGTGAAATAGCTCTTGAGCTGATAAAAGACGGCAAGGGCTGATTGGCTGCCGCGAGCAGCGGTCTGAGTCGTGAGGTAAAATGAAAAAGGCTAAGCACCGTTATGGGGCTTAGCCTTTTCTATTTGAATTAAGTTATTTTTCTTACCAGCGAATCAGGTTTCCGCCGTAGGTGAGTCCTGCGCCGAAGCCTGCTGTAAGAATTAAGTCGCCTTTTTTCAATTCGCCGCATTCAATCATTGCGTTTAATGCAATGGGAATTGAGGCTGCGGAGGTGTTTGCATATTCTTCCATTATCACGAAGAACTTTTCCATTGGAATATCAAGCCGCTTGGCTGCTGCCTGTATAATTCTAAGATTTGCCTGATGGGGAACAATTCGAGTTAGATCATCTACAGTCAAATCGTTGTTCTTCAGCAGGGTTTTAATTATCGTTTCATTAACTCTTACGGCAAATCCGTATACACGGCGTCCATTCATGCTGATATACAAGTCTTCCTCATCGTATTCGCCGACGTGAAAGGGATGCATCGCGCCGCCTGCTTTTCTCATAAGATGCATATAGCCGTCGCCCTCTGCACCGAGAAAGGAGTCGAGTATTCCTCGACCGTCACCGCTTTCATTGAGTCCAAGTACTGCAGCACCTGCTCCGTCGCCAAAGAGTACACAGGTATCTCTGTCTTTCCAGTTGGTTATTCTTGAAAGAGCTTCAACACCAATAACAAGGACCTTCTTCTGTGTCCTTGCCAGAATCATGCTTCTGGCAACTTCGAGTCCGTATACAAAACCGGTACAACCTGCACTAAGATCCATAGCCGCGGCGTTCTTGATATCGAGTTTATGCTGAACAACACAGGCCGTTGAAGGAAATGTGGAATAATCACCTGAAGCTGTCGCTAAAATGATCATGCCAATTTCATCTTTATCTATACCGGCCTTCTCAATGGCTTTGAGGGAAGCCCCAACGGCCATATCCGAAGTTGTTTTATCTTCTGCAATTATATGTCGCTTGCCTATTCCCGTATGAGAGCGAATCCATTCGTCGCTTGTATCAACAGTGCTAGCAAGTTCTTCGTTCGTAACTATTTTTTCCGGGATATGAGCCCCGAGTCCTAAAATTTCCGCAGTCATAGTTGTCCTCCTTGAGTGCGATGAAACATCATATATCGGGTGTCGACCGATAATCAAGTTAAATACTCAAAAATGATGTCGAAAAGTGTGAAGTTAACGCAAATTTAGATAATTATTTACCTTTTCTTTCCTCAGCTGTCTCTTTTGAGTGGATTCTATAGCGTTCAGCGGCTGCATCAATTTCTTTAATATCATCATCGTTAAGCTCCCGTATCCGCTTTGCGGGTGAACCTAATATCAATGAGCGGGACGGGAACTTCTTGCCTCCGGTTACAAGCGCTCCGGCACCAACTATGCTGTAATCACCGATTTCAGCATTATCGAGTACTATAGCTCCCATTCCGATGAGGCAGTGATTCCCAATGCTGCAAGAATGGACAATCGCATTATGACCTATAGTTACATAGTCGCCGATGCTAAGCGGGTTATTAACACTGATGTGGCAGACAGCACCGTCCTGAATGTTTGAAACATCGCCTATTCGAATTGAAGCGATATCACCACGTACCGTTGCACTGAACCAGACTGATGATTCACTGCCCAATACAACATCACCGCTGATATCGGCATTCCATGCAATAAAGTTTGATTTTTCTGTATCAGGTATTTTATTCATGAAATTATTTATCATAATAGTTACTCCATATATTAAAAATGTACTATAATATTAACAGGAAATAGAACTATGAACAATCAGAGAGCAAATACAATCTTTCTAGGAATAATAGCAATGATCGCAGTAACTGTAATTTTAAAAATTGCGGGTTCAGTTATGCTGCCGATATTTTTCGCTATTCTTCTGTCTTTTATTCTTTCTCCGGTAGTGGATGGTTTAACGAAAATCCGGGTTCCCAGGGGAGTCTCCATTACTCTGGCGATAATGATTCTAGTAGGAATTGTGTATCTTATTGGCCTGTTTCTTTTTTCAAGTTTGAACTCGTTCATCAACGAAGCCCCTAAGTATTATTCCCGTTTTGAAGATATAGCAAGCCAGATTTCGGGTGCTCTCAATACTAATTTTTCTATGGAACTACCTGAAAATCCGATGGCTGAACTTGATTTGACATCAACATTCATAAGTTCAATAAATTCAATATCCCAGAACTTTGTGTCTTTCGCTTCAGCCCTGGTGATCGTCATCCTTTCAACAATTTTTCTCCTTCTCGAATCCCCTTATCTGCAGGTGACCATCGCTAAAGCATTTCCTCGTCATACAGGAAAGAGAATCGTGATTATCATGCGGCATACCATCAAGCAGATCGGACGCTACCTCTCTGTAAAATTCCTTATAAGTGTAATAACAGGTGTACTTGTCTGGTTGTTTCTTGAGATTATCGGAATGGATTTTTCACTGATATGGGGAGTAATGGCATTTATTCTGAATTTCATTCCTAATATCGGTTCAGTCATAGTAATGACTGTAACAATACTTATGGGATTTATTCAATTTTTTCCTCAGCCCGGTCCGATTATTGCGGTGTTCATTTCGATGATAAGTGTTCAAGTGGTGATGGGAAATTTCTTTGATCCGCGAATGCAGGGGCGTCGACTGAATTTGAGCCCTATAATAATTATTTTCTCTCTCTTTCTCTGGGGATGGATCTGGGGACCCGTCGGCATGTTTATCGCTGTACCGATAACCGCTGTAATCAAGATAATTTGCCAGAATATACCGCCTCTCAAACCAGTCGCAATGCTGATGGAGAACGGCAGAAAGGTGCTCAAAGGCCGTCGATTATTTTAGTAGTATCTTGTGTAAATATCCCTTCATCAGTATTATATCTTCATGGAAAGAAAACGAATACTTACCGGTGACAGACCTACCGGAAAACTTCATTTAGGTCACTATGTAGGTTCATTACAGAACAGAGTCAGACTGCAGGAAGAATATGACTGCTTTTTTATTATTGCCGATCTCCACATGCTTACAACAAAGCCTGATGCCAAAGCAATTTCCCAGATAGGACAGAACGCACGTGAAATGGTGCTTGATTATATTGCAAGCGGAATTGATCCGCATAAGTCTAAGATCTATCTTCAGTCGGCAGTGCATGAGGTTTACGAAATGAACCTCTTTTTTGAGATGATGGTTTCAGTACCGCGTCTGCAGAGAGTTCCAAGCATTAAGGAGATGGCTAAAGCCGCTAATATTACTGAGATCCCCTTAGGGCTTCTCGGTTATCCTGTACTTCAGGCCGCCGATATTCTGATGCCGCAGGCGAATCTCGTTCCCGTCGGTAAGGATAATGTTTCTCATGTTGAACTGACACGTGAAATAGCAAGACGTTTTAACTCTATGTATGAAGAAGTATTTCCTATCCCCGATGTAATGGTCGGTGATGTCCCAACCCTTGTAGGAACGGACGGGGATGCCAAAATGTCAAAAACACTCGGTAATGCCATCATGCTTTCTGATGATGTGAAGACTGTTAATAAGAAGGTTAGAGGCATGTATACCGATCCCAACCGGATAAGCGCTGATGTCCCCGGCAAAGTTGAGGGAAATCCAGTCTTTATCTATCACGATATTTTTAATCCGAACAAGCCCGAAGTTGATGATCTCAAGGCCCGCTATCAGCTGGGTAAGGTTGGAGATGTCGAGGTTAAAGACAAGCTTGCAGCTGCTATCAACGGATTTCTGGATCCGATGAGGGAGAGAAGGGCTGAATATGAATCAATACCGGGGTTCGTTGAAGAGGTCCTTTATGACGGAACAATGGCTGTTCGCGAAGAAGCAAGGCAGACACTATCTGCGATGAAGAAGGCTATGGGGCTTGCCGGAGTATGGAACAGCATAAGCCGCAAGGCTGAAAAAACAAGAAAGAAACGCGAGAAAGAATCAGCTCAAAATTAAAATTTTTACTGGAAGTCAGGCCCTCAATGTACTAAACTTAGATTGTAGATTTATACATTTATCCGGAGGGTAAAATGAAAAAGATTTTATATTTTGTTTTGATATTAATATTAATCACCGGGACGATATCGGTATTTGCCGCTACTCCAGAGGAAGAGGTATTTAACCAGCTTGTAAATACCCTGGTAGGTACTATGGAAGCTGATTTCAGTCTTCTGCTTGACGGTCTGGGACAGGACATTGATCCTATTCTAATGCAGAATGCGATGGTCGGTCAAAATGTCGGGATGGCGGAGCTGGGCAGCGAGAAGTTTGATAATTTTTATTTCAGTATTCTGCCTACGATATCGATTACCGCCGCTAACGGTATTTTTTCTTTCACCGATACACAGGCCTATGAGGATTCTCTTGTACTAAAGGGGATGCTGGACAGCTTTCTTTTTAATGAACCGGACGGTCTATTAAGCGGACTATCCAACAATTCTGATATAGGTGATATTCTGATTAATAAGGTTACACCTATTCCAGCATTCAAGATGAATGCAGGTTTCAGGCTGCCTGCCGATCTTGAGGTTCTGCTTCATGGTATGTGGATTCCAGATTTCCTGGCTTCGGTTATTCCTGAAGATGCTCTCGGTGAAATCCCTGCTCCAACCTTTACTTATCTCAATATCGGCGCAGAGGTTAGATATGTCCTTCTTCGTGACGGTGATAAGACTCCCGGAATGTCGATTGGTCTTGCCGGCGCATATAATCATCTGCTTTTGGAAATGAATGTCGGCAGTCTGCTTGGTGATGCCTTAGGCGGCGCTGTAGGTACTGTACCGGACGGGATGACTAATCCCTTTCTTGATGCCGGAATGAAACTGGAATCAAATACTATTGTATTCGGAATAAATACAGCACTTTCAAAGAAACTTGCTTTTTTCTATCCGTTTATTAAGATAGGCGCCTGGTACGGTATATCTGAGTTCGGCGGTGAAGTCGTATTGACTGAGACTGCAACTATAGAAGGAGGCGACGGCCATAACGGTCTTGATCTTCTTGCAAGTACAGGCTTTGATCTCATGCTTGGACCCTTCGGTTCTAATGTTACCATAGATTACAATCTAGGCACCGGTATTTGGGGATTGAACCTCGGTTCAAGACTGCAGTTCTAATCAATAAATAAAAGAAAGATAAATAATGAGAGGCTGTCCGTAAGGGCAGCCTTTTTTTATTAATGTAAAGAACATAAACCGCGCCTGAATTGCAGAATTAATGTAGAGGGTATAAAAAAATCCCCATCCTATTTAAAGAATGGGGACGATTGATTAAATCTACGATTCTACTGACTATTCCCAAGTTAATAAAGTATTTGCTGTGCTCACGTCAAGAGCAGCAAGGCCGTAGTCGCCCGAGAGGTAGAGGGTGCTGCCCTGCCAGTCTAATCCTGTGATACCGCCTTCATTCAGCAGTCCGTCAGCAGGAAGTCCTTCGTTGAATGCAATCTCTGCGGTAGCGTCGGTAGCATTGTTGATTACAATGAGCTTCAGGGCTGTCACAGCAGCTGTATAATAGGCACTGCACTGCAGCAGTTCAATGCGCTCACCGGCAGCATATGTGTTTTTTGCGATCATGTCTGCTACATTTGATTCGATTGTCATCTTGAACAAGCCTCTATCTGTGCCGACATAGAGATT
>DMKD01000043.1 GCA_003454605.1 Spirochaeta sp.
CGGCGCCAACGTTCAAATAGAGGGGATGCTTGCACCCATACTGTCAATTTCGGGGGATATCAACCTACTGCTAGTTGACCAGCAGGGGGAAACTGCCCTGCCCGTATACACAAGATCTTCGGTAGACCTGCTGCCAGACTGGTCTGATGTTGATATCTTTGATAAAAACTATAAGGTTCGTCAGGGTATCAACACCTCTGCAGCGATTGGTACAGATGAGCTCTATTTTCAAACAGGTTTAATTCGTAGCTCCTTCGGCCCCTTTACCGACGATGGGGCTGTAATAAGCCCCAAGGCACCTCAGTCCGGGCATTTTTCATTGACCTGGCTGCAGGAATCTTTTTCATTTAATTCAACTCTACTTGCATTAACAGCAAGCACTGATACGGGTACAGGGCGATACCCTGAAAAATATCTCGCAATGCATACTTTCACATTTTATCCCTTAAGCCGGCTGGAGCTCAGTGTCTTTGAATCGGTTGTTTACGGCGGCAGATTTGAACCAATGTATCTCATTCCCTTTTCGGAGTTCTTTTATCTCCAGGGGACCATAGGCTTCCCTGACAATTCGCTTCTAGGCTTTTCTACCAGTGTAGATTTACCCTATAACATAGATTTTGACTTTCTGTTTTACGCGGATGATCTTCATTTCAACGATATGATCAGATTTGACTTCGACACCAAGTATAAGCTTTCATTTCAAACAGGCTTGAGCTGGGCACCGGAAATTGATGAGCTACGTCAGATATCCCTGGATTATCTTCTTGTAACTCCCTATATGTACTCACATAAAACATCGGGGGTTGTAACTGTCCCAAACTACCAGAACTATACCCACCTTGGAGAAAATCTCGGCCCCTCACTAGAGCCTAATTCTGATCGTATAAATCTCACAATACTCTTGGAACCAATTGACTTTCTTAGCCTAGAGCTGAACGGGAAATATATAAGGCACGGTAACGGCTCTGTCGACGGCTCGGAAAATGTAGGCGGGGGCGATGGTACAATATTTGATGATGGATTTCTTGATGATGTTTGTACTTTTCAGGAAACAACACGATTCATGGATCAGGATATTATTGAGCACACAGTTCAGGCAGGAATAACTGCAGACGCAGCCTTTGAGCTAGGGGATTTTACTGTCAGCGGAAACGGCGGTTATACACTCGAATGGATAAAGAACAGGGATTTGATAGAAGGTGAAGAATGGAATCATTATTTTGAAATAGGTCTGGGCCTGGCATACTGATGAAAAAAACAGTCCTGTCAATTCTTATTCTGAGTATCGTCATAAACAGCTACGCAACGGATATTCTCAAAACAACTCCTGAAAACCTGGGTGATGATACTCTCACATATACCTACGAGGAGCATTACTACGACGGGATAGGTGAAAGCAGGTTAAATATTTCAAAAACTGATGACGGATATTTTATTGAATGGCGGGGGATCACCGACCGGACTATGCTTTATACCGATGATAAGTTTAATACCAAAAGCATGAAGATGATCGATGATGATACTGAGCTGGATGTAGAGCGGGCGGGGAACGAGCTTATAGTAGTTGGATTTGATGAAGGTAAGAAAATAGACAAAACTCTAAAGATAGATTCTGAATACTGGTATCAACTCATGCCGGCACAATTATCAGATTTCGTAAAAACTGATACAAAGCAAACTGAATTTTCAATGTTTGATCCCTATAATATTCAGGTCATGGATATGAAGGTAGAAAAGAAAGGTGTTGAAAGAATCGAAATTGGCGGGATGGAAGTTGAAGCGGTAAAGATGAATATGAGAATTCAGGGTTTATTATCCCTGTTCTGGAAATCAGAACTTTGGTACAGCACCAAAAGCAGACTGCAGGTTAAGTATGAAGGTGTTAACGTCATTCCGAAGCTTTATAATGCTGTTATAGAACTTAAGAGCGCTGATTTGAGTGTTTCGCAATAATTTCAGAGACGTTGTTATACAGATTTTCGAATTGTTCAGCAATAATCATACCGTCAAATTTCTTCTTCAGTTTTTCCCCGCTTAACTTACACTGCTGATAGAGCTTTTCGTCATTCGCCAGCTTGACAAGCTTATCTGCAAAATCCACGGCATTATTCGCTTCGAACAGCATTCCGTTGCCGGACCACAACTCGTTAATTCCATCGACATCGGGAACAATCACAGGGGTACTACAGCCAATCGCTTCAAGAACGGTTACGGGCTGATTTTCGGTAGTGCTTGCGGTTACTAAAGCCCTCGCATAATGATAAAGGCCGCTTGTTAATAATTCGTGGTGATCAAGCCTACCTAAAAATACTATTGCATCATCCATATGATTTTCAGAGACAGTTCGCTCATAGATCTTTTTACCTGGTCCGTCACCGATTACAAATAAACGCAGCTCCCGGTCCTTCAACCAGGCCAATCTGAAGGCTTCTATCAGTACACTTACTGCCTTCTCTTCTCCCAACCTGCCCACAAAAACATAGGTTTTATCATTGAATTGCGGATATTTTTCACTAAGCTCTTCATATGAGCTGCAGTTCTCAAATTCTTTGAGATCAATTCCGTTTCTAATATGTTTTGTTATAGATTTTGGGAATTTCTCCTGGATAACATTGCATGCATGTATACTTGGGGCGGTCATCACATCACTTTTATTCACATAACGCCCGATATACCACCAGGATAGAGCCCTGAAAAGCGGTATCAATAATTTAGTTCGGCATAAATATAGTATGTAAGTATCTTCATAGATTAGAGTATGAAAACTCTGGATTACAGGTATTTTCTTCCTGCGGGCTGATAGAATGGCTGAGCGGCAAACCACCCATGGACCGGTGATATGTACGATATCTACCCCCTCTTTCTCCAGAATCTTTTTCATACTGCGGTTGGAGGGTGAAATCATTCTGATTCCGGGATACATATAGGTTGCAATACTTGGAATATAATGAACAGGAATTCCGTTTATCTCTTTATCAGTAAATTTCGACCAGGAGGGCACGATAAAGATGACCTTGTTCCCGCGTTTAATCAGGTTCTCGGCAAGATTCAAGGTTGCAGTTATGACACCATTTACTGTTGGTAGAAATATTTCAAGTACTATTGCTATGGTCATGTTTGTGTCCTGTATTTGATATTTAAACCGCTGATTAGCGCTGATATACGCAGATTCACACTGATATTTTTTTAATAAGATTATCTATTTTAATCGTGATTTCCAATAATCCGGCTTTCTATGTAAGTGCATTACTGCAATAATTATGATCTCCTCTGTACTATATGAATAAATAATTCCATATGGAAACTCAAAACCAAGACCTTCGCTCTGATCATTGTAGTAATTAACAGCATCTTTTAATTCTAATTCTGCAGCTTTAGAGAATTTGACTTTCATCTCAAGTGTTTAATGATGAAAAGACTTCTTCCATTGCTATAGTTTCCATTTCACCATTATTAATTGCTTGTAATCGTTCCTCAGATTCTTTTGCCCAGGCTAAGTCTATTTCCAAACGATCCTTAAAATTGAAACTCGAAAGGATCATTTCAACCAGCTGTGCTTTATCCATGGGTGAGAGGTTAATTGCCTCCATAAATAGGTCTTCTTTAGAAATTACCATAATTACCTCATGCTATTAATATACAATGAATTTTGATTAAAATCTATTTAATTCAGATTGATAACCGCAGATAAACGCGGGTGTACGCAGATAGATTCTAATATTTATAGATTGTTTGCTATTCTTTTTATTTCTACTTTCGGGCTGCCGAAATTTATTATTAAGCCGAGTTTGAGATTTGATGCTTTCAGATAATTCAATGTTTGAGCAATGTGAATGTTTTCTATTCGCTTTATGGCTTTCAATTCAAGGATAATTTTATTTTCAACTACAAGATCTGCGTAATATTTTCCTACTTCTATTTCATCGTAATATATGACAAACGGTTTCTGTTGTTCACTTTTCAGACCGTCTTTCTTTAATTGTATAACCATTGAATTTTCGTATACTCTTTCAAGAAAACCAGCGCCATGAGTATTGCTGACTTTGAATGCTGATTTTATTATTTTTTCTGATAATATAATAATATCTTCCATGTATTTTTTACCGCAGATGAACGCAGATACACGCGGTTTCTTATGCTGCAAATTTTCTTATTTCTACTTCCGATCCGTTTTTCCAGGCTTCATTTGCCATTAACATAATTTT
>DMKD01000161.1:0-1703 GCA_003454605.1 Spirochaeta sp.
GTGTTGAATATACATTTCAGTCATTTTTTGCTGGTTCACCTTCACCTCTCGTTCCCTGGTATACTTCATAAAACCAAAAATGGTGAATACAGATGAAGAATATTATGCTGGCTTGAAAGATGATCAATCTTCACACCCGTCTGCTTAAATAACTCAATCTGCCTTCTTATCTCTACTTCAAACTCAGATAGAGCTACTTCATCAACAAGGATCATCAGATACAGGGGAACCAGATGTAATGCTTAGATGCAGCCCAATATTAATATCCGGAAACATTTTGTCTAAATCAGAGATTTCTCCACATGCAGTGGGAAAGGTAACCATGGCTGATACAGTATTTACAAATCCGGTTTCGACACCACGAATAACCCCTGTATTTATTTCTTCAGATGCCCCAAAATCGTCTGCTGTAATTATCACCTTCCTAACCCTGTCAAATCGGCTGTCATTAAGGGTACTGCACTCAAATGAAACAGACTGACATGCTGAAAGAAGCAGAGCAGATATTCCGAGTAAAAGAAAATATTTAAAGTTGGATTCTAATGCCGTCAATAGATATTTTAAGCGTTATCATTCAAATGTTCCACGCCTTTATTGTATTAGATGAGTTATAAATGGCTCTATGAACAGTATTTGTCTCACTGCTGTCAAATCCCGTTTTTCCCACACAAACCTGCTGCGGCTGAACTTGCATCTATTTGCCTGCTCACTACATTACTTTTCGCTCGAACCGGAGGTCGTCTTCAATTTTTTTCAATTTGATATATTTATAATTTGAATGTATAGTTATGATTATGAGAAACGCTGAATATGATAGATTCGGACCCTGGATCCTTGAAATTACAGATTTGGATCCTCTCCCTCCGCTTTTTACAGAGCATGCAGCAAAAGTAGATAAAACTTTAATGTCAATAAAAATTCCCCGCCCGATCGAGCGCCGAACCGCATCACCGGGAATGAATCTCTATGATTATGTACTCAATATGTATGAGGATAATTTTGATATTTTCAGACGTGAAGATGATTCCGTAATAAAAGACAATTTCAAATATACCGATATTTTCTGCATCAAACACAGTGTAGTACTGCTGAACGGCACCCTAACCCTCTTCACAAAAGAGTATACTTACAAGTTTAACTACAACACTGTTTCAAATGATGTTATCAAAAGAATAGTCGGGATAATTAGAGAACGATATGCGAAAGAGAAGAAAAATCTTAATTTATCCGAGGCTGTGCCCGCTGAGAATGAACTCAATTTTTACTTCACCAACCTTGCAGAAAATGAAAAAAGAGAAAACCCCGAAAACCTGCTGTTTGCATACCAGCCCAGAACCAGACTAACCTCTATAGGAACCTCCGGGATAAAAAAGTTTTTCAACCTGATAATCAAAAAACAGCTGTTTGAATCTATCCACTTCTGCGACGGAAGAGAGTTGCAAACTACCGGTAAGGGCAGAGATTTCAAATATATAGCCCAGACAGACTACGGCAAAGAAGACTGTTATATTCCGGTTGAAAAAATAGGCAGGGTTGAAATAATTGCCAATAAATCAAACTCATCACTTATGAATTGCAGGATTGAGGCAGGCGATGAGATTTTCACGACATTGATGACCGCCGCTAACCAGACTCTTTCTCAATACTCTAAGTTCAACTGATTTCAGAACTGCAGCGCTGCATTATCAACTTCACTTTTTCGT
>DMKD01000161.1:1742-3962 GCA_003454605.1 Spirochaeta sp.
GCGTTCACCCTCCGACAAATCATCCAACCCGCCGGCTGATTTCAGCAATCCGCCGCAGTTAAAACAGCGGGTAAAGGGATTGGTGTATTCACATAAATTATATCTGCGCAGAACCTCTGCCGCCTGCTCAATCGGGTCTCGGCTTCGGATAAGCATCCCGGCTGTAATCCCGCGGCGCATCATTAAGCCCCTGTCGCAGCTGAGTAAAATCATCCTTTTTTCTGTATTCCTGCTGCAGGTCAGCCGCGTCAGCTCATCATCGTCACGATCATTCGAATAATCCGCATCAAAGCCGAGCATTCTCAGATTCACCGCAAGCTTCCCCAGATGCACATCCATAATGAAAAACGGCGGCTCTGAACCCAACACAGGGTTTCCAGGATTAAAGCCTTCAGCCTCAACCCGACAGTCACGGGTAATCAGCGTATCAGGCATAACCGATCTATTCTCAATCTTAATCCGACCGATTTCAACATGCGGAATTCCAAGGCTTTCCAGCAGGTCCTTTACCGAACGCTGCCCGGCAAATGACAGTTTTATTTCCGACTTTTTCTTTTTACCCAGAAAGAATGATAAGTTATTATCAACCTTAATTACCGTGCGTATCATGGCTTAAAAAGTATAGCACTTAACTGCTATAATCAGCTATGCGTAAGATCGTCCTTACAGCTATTAATGCCAAATACTCACATTCTAATCCGGCACTACTTTATCTCCGTACAGCACTATCAGATCACAGAGATACTGAATGTATTATAATCGAGTGGGACATAAACCAGCCCAGACGTCAACTTCTGGAAAAACTCGTCGGCCCGTCCAATACAATTTTTCTGTTTTCTGCCTACATATGGAACTCGAACATGCTAAAGGACCTGATTCCCGATCTTTCAATCCTGCAGCCTGATGCAATAATCGCCGCGGGCGGCCCGGAAGCGGTCTGCAGCAAACAGGACTGGCTGGAAATTCCGGGTATTGATTATATCTTTGATGGTAACGCCGAAGATTTTGCGCCGCTGTTACAGAATCTGAAAAAACCTGAAAAGCCCGAAGTACTGACCGAATCAAAACGTCCGTTCAAGAAGACCCCCTTTCCCTACACAAGAGATTTCATTAGCGCACTCAAAGGAAAGATTATCTATTATGAGGCATCGAGGGGCTGCCGTTTTAACTGCAGTTATTGTCTCTCTGCGGCGGATAACGAGTTCGACTGCAGAACCGGCAAGCAGATAACAGAGGAAATCCGCATGCTTTGCAGCTTTGAAGGTACAGTAAAATTTGTCGATCGAACCTTTAACGCCGATTCCTCTCGCGCCCGGCTGGTATGGAAACTCATGGTTGAGAATCCGCCGGCAGGCTGTTTTCATTTCGAACTGCACCCGATGCTGCTGCGGGATGAAGATTTCGAACTGATAAGCCGACTCCCTGAAGGTTGCGCTCAGTTCGAGATAGGTATTCAATCAACTAACCCTTCCATTTTAGCCAACGTAAACAGGGCTGATAACTGGAACCAATCCCGGGAATCAATATTAAGATTAATCGAAATGCGCAAGTTTCACATTCATCTCGATCAGATAGTCGGGCTGCCCGGCGATACGCCTGAATCAGCTTCCGAAAGCCTGGATGAGATTATGTCGCTTAAGCCTGACCGTTTTCAGCTTGGATTTCTGAAACTGCTGCCGGGAACTCCCCTGGCGGCCGCTGCTGATAAGTTTGGTATTCAGGCATCTTCAACTCCGCCCTATGAAGTACTGCGGTCTGACAGCTTTTCCTTTGAAGAGCTTCAGTATTTTCATCGAATTGAAGAACTCATTAATTTGCTTTATAACAGCGGGTTTTTTCCCAGAAGTCTGCCTGTTATTTCAAAAGCGGCAGGAGGCTGGTTTCAGCTTTTTAAATCCATCCTGAACTTTTCTGAGATTTCAGACAGGCAGGGACCGCCTCCCCGGCGTTGGGAATACTGGGGCCGCATCCTGTTTGACTTTTCGGTCGAACTCATACCGAATGACCTGCCGCTCATTAAGGATCTTCTGAGGCTTGACTGGTGTCCGTTTGCGGGTGCACAGAGATATCCGGATTTTATAAGGTATGCTGATGATAAAAAGATGAACAGGCTTAAGGCCGAAGCATGCTGCAGGCTGCAGTCTGAACAGCCTGCAATACCAAAAAGCGCGCTTCATCGGGCCATTCTGTTCATTCCGGAAAGTGATAATTCGCTCCACC
>DMKD01000213.1 GCA_003454605.1 Spirochaeta sp.
AAGATGACGGTTGTCGCTGCCGGTAATCATTCTGCCCATATGAGGGATGATAAGACCGACCCAGCCGATGACCCCGCTTACGCATACTGCTCCGGCAGTGGCGAGGGTGGCGCAGGCTACTATAAAAATGCGGGTGAGCTTGAGATCAACTCCCATAGTGCGGGCTTCTTTCTCGCCCATGGCAAGAACATTTATCCTGTATCTGACAGCGAACAGTCCTATGCATCCTGCCGCCATCGGGATGCCGGCAAGCAGTATATCCTTATATCGTGCCGATGCTAGGCTTCCCATTAGCCAGAATACGATGGCAGGCAGTTGATCATAGGGATCGGCGATATACTTCAGAAAAGAAACACCGGCCGAGAAAAGTGAACCGACCACAACGCCGCCGAGCACCAGGGTGATGTTTGTAGCAGTCTTGTAGATGCGTCCTACAAAGTAGCTGAAGATTACGGCGAGGCCGCCGAACAGAAATGAGAACGGATATACCGACGGATTATGCCCGAACATGATGATTGCAAGGGCGGCGCCAAACCCTGAACCGCTGCTTACGCCCAACATGCCGGAACTGACCAGCGGGTTGCGGAAGAGCCCCTGAAATGCAGTCCCCGATACAGCAAGACTTCCGCCGACCATGACCGCAAGAATCGCCCGCGGCAGTCTGATGTAGTTGACTATTCCCAGTGTCCGCGCATCAGCCGGAGTGTTGAAAATCGGATTCAGCAGGGCCGCAAAAACGTCCCGTACAGGAATAGGATACCTGCCGAGGCATAGTGAGATAATTATGAGAATAATCGGGGCGGCCGGTATAAAAAGATAGAAGATCTTTCGCCGGCGGACTGGCCTCATCTCCTATTCTGCAGTTGTGAACTTAATTATTATTTCTGAGCCCAGAGCATTGCCGTTTTTGGCAATTAGATCCGCAGAAATCACAACTGCATATTCTGTCCCCGGAAACAGCGGAGCTGTCGGAGTCAGGGTTATGGTTCTTTTGTTTTCAGGTTCCATTTGATCATCGGGCAGATAAACTTCGCTCTCGATCTCGGTTCCTTCTGCATCAATCAATAAAAAACATTCACGATTGTTTTCGGATATTTTCATGTTTACAACATTACTGCTGAAACCAAGAATGATTGCTGAATCGACGGCAACATCTTCTGCACCGTTTTCGGGTGCCGACGACATTAGTGAAAGCGCTTTGTTTCCGGCAAATACTGCAGCTGCTGTAATTAGGGTGAAGGCAAGGATGATAAGTAGTGGTTTTTTTAACATGTTTTGCTCCTTTTCAAACGGGAGGCCGGACGGTTTCCCGTTCAACCCTTAATGCGTAAATTACGCATATCGGCGACATTTCGTAGGAGTTCCCTTAGATAATGACGCTCGGAGATAATTGAGTCTACCATGAAAATTATGAGAGTTCAATTGATATAGAGTTCTTCGCCGTCAAAGAAAATTTTATAACTGCGTTCTTTCCCACTAGGATGCCGGCGAAGAAAATCCTCAGGTGAATTCTGAACCAATTTATCAAGAACTTCAGGCTTCCTGCATAGTTTAACCCTAATTTCCCGGCCGGGATTGGCAAAGGCTGATTCCGCAGCGCGGCTCCATCTGATAAAACTCTCAACAACCTGCAGCAGGTTAACCTGCTGCAGGTTCTTTTTTCCGCTCCTGCGGAATTCGGTTCTTATAAAATCAAGTGCATCGTTATTGCGGTGCCTGCTGAAGCTTTCGAATAATGCCGAAGGAGTCCGGTGCAGGGCGGCTGCGGCTGTATTGAACCAGCTGAAAGCCTGCTCCTTATTGTAGAGCGAGTCCACAGCTTCCGTCGTCAGGGCTGCCTTTGACATCTCTGCCTTTGTGAAACTGTTATTGTGGTCGGTCGTATAGTGAGGAAAACCACTGTCAATGATGCCCAACTTGTCTGCATGTTCAGCAAGCTCAGTCCCCGGAAGAACCGACAATGGAAATATATCAATATTGTTTGGGCCTGCACTCACCGCAAAATCGAGTGATTTACAGAAACTCTCGTAGTTGTCATCCGGAAGTCCATAGATTAGATCAATTCCGTAGGTAAGTCCGTAATCAGACATCATTCGGCATTTATCTAAGAATTTCTGAGGAGCCAGGCTTCGGTTTATTTGTTTCAAAGCTGCGGGGTTTGTCGTCTGAAGACCTATTTGAAGTGAAGTGCTCAGTCCCGAAAGCATGTCGCAGAGTTTTTCGCTCATGAGCTCGGCACGAATCTCGAAGGTGTAATGTGCATCGGGGTGGGTGTTGATTATCGCTTCAAGCACTTTCTGAGCATGGATAGTACTGTGATTGAAGGTGGGGTCAAGTACCCAAATCTTTTCTACATTATTTCTCTTGAAGGTTTTAAGCTCAGAGATAATTCTATTATCAGGAATCGTTCTGACAGTTTTACAGCCGCGGGATTCATAGCAGAAAGAACAACTATAGGGACAGCCCCGGGCAACCTCCCATAGTATCCCGTCATGGCCGCTGATTTCTTTCATTACCGCAGGATAGGGAGAAGCGGAGCGTTCGAAATCTGTAACTACCGCGTCAAATACTGTTTTATCTGCGTTACTTTCTTTTACAGCCTGGGCAATGAGGTCTTCTCCTTCACCCCGGATGATTCTGTCGAAATGACCCGTTTTTTTGAAATCACCGTCCATAGCAGTTGCCTGAGGGCCTCCGACTATCAGTTTTATATTGGGATCACGATTTTTCAGTTCTGCTGCAAGGCTGATGATTTCGGCTGAGTTCCAGGTATAGGCTGAAAAGCAGTAGAAATCCGCTCCTTCTGCTATGAGAGTTTCGGCGACGGCGGCTGTATCGAGCGGGAGATAGTACTCAGGCAGTCTTATATCTGCGTCTGAAGTCCGCCCGTCTTTCAGAAGGGCTGTTTTCAGGATTGCAGCGGCTAGAGGAAATGCCGGCGGGGATTTTTCTACATGAATAGAAATTAAAAATATAGTCATCTACTTGTTTATCTAATGTATAGGTAAACAAGGGTTTTATCAATCAGGAAGCAAATATCAGCGGAATGGGGGAAAAAGCGTATATGTCAAGAAAAACTTTTAAAAAATTGTAAAAAATCTTGATTTTTTTGATTAAAAGTATTATTTTATCGATATCAAAAGGATTAACAAGGAGTATGAAATGACTCAGAACATAAACGAACCGGAAATTTTAAAGGCAATGTTTTCGATAGAAGGAATAACCTTCGAAAATAACGAAGGATGGAACTCACTTGCAGAGCATGTTGCAGTTCATAACCAGTATTTGAACATGATGCTGAAATACAATGTTTCATGGGATGATGCCCTGTTTTCATGGTATGAGAATGTCTACACACCTTTGAGAAGAGAAGTAATGACAGCTCGGGTAAGAAAAGCGTTTCCTGCAAAGACCTCAGGCGAACTCTACCTTGATATCTCAGATCACTGGTTTTATCTTAAAGAGAAAGATGAAAATATTTCAGCAGCAGCTGCAGCCTATGATTTTACTCAGATTAATAAAGAGAAAAAGAACATTTTCTCAAAAATCTTCAAGTCTCAGCCTTCAACCGAGATTCAGTACAGAAGGCTAACTGCAGCCTAAGTGTACAGACAAAAAAATAAGGCTGTCCATTGGTTCTGCTTTGCAGGCCTCCGGACAGCTTTTTTTATAGATCATCAACAAGTCGTTTTGAGGCAAACAGCGGATCGCTGGTACAATTGATCCCGAGTTTGCGAAGACCCGCTTCATCACCGGAAGATGGCAGATGGGTAAGATGTACCTCTGTTCCCTTTAATTCCTTCAATTTTTCCATTGCAGTCTGAGCTGCCGGATTCGCCGCAGCTGATATTGAAAGTGCAATAAGAACCTCATCCAGATCAAGACTCACCCGGCGGCCGTCCAGTACATTGTCCTTAAGGTATCGTACAGATGCGATTATGGTTTCCGGTATAAGATGAATATTAGACGGCATACCGGCAAGTCTCTTAACGGCGTTAAGAATCAGGGCTGATGCCGCATGCATGGTTTCTGAGTTTGAGCCGGTAACAATCATACCATCGCCCAGCTGAACTGCCGCTCCAGAAACTATCCCGTCACGTCCTTTGCCCCGCGAGGCGCCGTCATCCATAGCTTCGCGTGCTGCTGGGACAGTAGGCCGGCCCGTAGAATGCAGGTGCAGATTATCCATCAGTATTTTTATTTTATCGACGGCCTTTTTGGTTCCTGTACCTTTTACATAGTCGCAAGAGGCTTTGAAATAACGTCTGATTATTTCCTGCTTTGCCGCCTCCTGTACCGCATCGTCATCGAAGATTCCGAATCCGCATCTATTAACGCCCATGTCTGTCGGAGATTGATAGAACGATTTCTCACCCGTGATTTTTTCAATTATTCGTTTAAGTACGGGAAAAGCATCGATATCCCTGTTGTAGTTAACCGCTGTTTCTTCATAGGCTTCAAGATGGAAACTGTCTATTTGATTGATGTCTCCAAGATCAGCGGTTGCGGCTTCATAAGCGACATTGACCGGATGACTTAAGGGCAGGTTCCAAATTGGAAAGGTTTCAAGCTTTGCATAGCCTGAACGAACACCTTTACGATAGTCATGATAGAATTGCGACAGGCAGGTTGCAAGTTTGCCGCTTCCGGGGCCCGGGGCGGTAACGACTACAACGGGTTTCTCAGTCTCAATGTATTCATTAGCGCCGTAGCCGTCGTCGCTGACAATCAGATCCACATCGGTTGGATAGCCCTTGGTATACTTATGGGTATAGGTTTTTATTCCGCGTCTATCAAGAAGATTCTTGAACTGAACGGCTCCGGGCTGTTCTTCGAAGCGGGTTATAACTACGCCTGCAACATTCAAGCCCCATGATGTATAATCATCGATCAGTTTCATGGTATCGGTATCATATGTGATTCCGAAATCTGCACGAACCTTCTTCTTCTCTATATCTCCGGCATATATGCAAATTATTACGTCTATCTTATCTTTGAAGGCCTGGAACACCTGCATCTTCACATTCGGATCAAATCCCGGCAGAACCCTTGAGGCGTGGTAGTCGTAAATAAGTTTACCGCCGCATTCGAGGTATAGCTTATTCTCAAATTGTGAAACCCGCTCAAGGATGGCGGCAGTCTGTTCTTCAAGATACTTATTGTTATCAAATCCTGCTGTAAATGTTTTCATAGCAGTGATTCTATCATATGAGGCTGTGAGCAGCCATAGCAGTCAGTATTACCATGCTGAAATCAAGTGCTGTTTTTCGTTATTCGCCAGCATCGGTGTATGGACTTTTTTCTTTCAAAGTCCGGATCTATTGTCTGCTCACTGATTTCAACTATATCATACTCTTTCCCAAGCTCGGGACTCATCTTAAACTTTCTGAAGTTGTTGCAGAATATCAGCCTACCCTTATCTGAAAGTCTGGATACCGTCAACCGAATCAAATCTTCATGGTCTTTCTGCAGATCAAAGATGTCTGTACGATCCTTTGAGTTTGAGAAAGTCGGCGGATCGAGATAGATCAGATCCCAGCTGTCATTGGCTTTTTTAAGCCAGCTGATGCAGTCCGCCTTTACATAGCTGTGAACATCTTCCCGGAAATTATTAATCTTCATATTGGCTTCAGCCCATTCAAGATAGGTCCTCGACGTATCAACCGATGTAGTTTCGGTTGCTCCGCCTGCAGCGGCATACGCACTGGCGGTGCCGGTATAGCAGAAGAGATTTAAGAAGCGTTTCCCTTCAGCTTCAGTGCGCAGCATGCTCCGTATCGGCCTGCTGTCAAGGAAAATCCCCGTATCAAGATAGCTTGTGGTATCAATAAAGAACTTCAAACCGTTTTCTGAAATAAGTCTTCGGGTGGCGATAGGATCGGACAGCCTGCCGCCCTGCTTTTTTTCATACTGACTGCTGCCGCTCTGCCTTTTGCGTTTCTTCAGCTTTATTGCTGAATCCGGCAGCTGCAGCCAGGACTGCACGGCGAGAACTGCTTCATTAAGACGCTTGGATGCAGCTACTGTATCGATTGTTTTAGGAGGCATATACTCCTGGATAACGACCTCAGGCGGGTAAATATCAACCGCTGCCGAATACTCAGGCATATCAGCATCATAGAGCCTGTAACAGCTGACGCCGCTTTTTTTAAGCCAGCTTTTCAACCGCTTTGCATTTTTCTTCAAACGGTTGTACATCATCTGTGAACCGGGTGATAGTTCCTCGAAGCTCTTGTATTCCTGTACCGCTTTCACAGCTGCAGCCTTCTTCGAAGCCGTTAACGCGGTGGTTTCCGCCTCTCGTTTTTCTGCAGCTTGCGGCCGGTCGTTAAACATTCTGAAGTGGGCGAGGGTACATCGTATCCCGCCGTTGTAGACGGTATTAAGCTTGTCTGCGCGCAGGCCTAGAGCATCTGAAAGTTCACGGTGGCCTGTGAGTACGCTTATCTTCCATCCCCGGTATTCAGCTCTGAAGATTTCTCCCATGCGGCGGTAGAAACCGATCATGTCATCATCTTTATTCAGCCGTTCACCGTAGGGCGGGTTTACCGCAAGCAGGCGGCAGCTGAAGCTGTTTCCGCTGACATTTTCTCCCGTCGGCGGGGCTGCCTCATTGAAGAAGTCGCCGCTTCTGATGTCGATAACTCCCCAGCTTAGAAGTTCCGAAACCGGGCTCACCCTGAGGTTGGTCCTTGCAGCATTTATCGCGGTTGCATTTATATCCCGTCCATAAAACAGCGCAATCCCTTCGGCTGCCTTTTTAACTGATGCAAGACCTGCTGCCTTCCGTTCAGCGGCCTCTGCAGTCAGCCTGTTCCAGAGATCTCGGTCATGGTGCTTCCACTTATCGAAGCCGAAGTGCTTGCGGCTCGCGGCCGGAGCAATATCGGCTGCCATCATTGCCGCCTCAGTCAGCAGGGTACCTGAGCCGCACATGGGATCAATATATGCCGGAGCCCTGCCTTCCTCTGCGGCAGTTTTTATGATAGCGGGCCAGCCGGCACGCATCAGAACAGCGGCGGCGGTGTTTTCACGTAGTCCTGCGCGTACCGTATCAAGTCTGTAGCCGCGTTTGTGGAGGCCTGCACCCGATAAATCAAGGGCTATCCCCCCCCGGTTGAGTGTTATATGCAGGTGAAGTCTAATATCCGGATTATTGTTATCAACATTTGGTCTGCTTCCGGTGAGTTTGCGTGCGCGATCGACAAGGCCGTCCTTGACTGAGAGGGCGGCAAAATCGGGGGTACATATCCTGGTTTTCGACAGAGTAGAATCAATCGAAATAGTTGATGCGAGATCAAAATGGTTCTCCCATTCAAATTCTTCAGCAGCCTTTCTGATGTCCTCTGGTGAATCAGCATCGAATGAGACCAGCGGGAAGAGAATCCTGTTTGCAATCCTCGACCACAGACAGGCTCGATAGGCGGTTTCAATGGTCCCGTCGAAGGCAACACCGCCGTGCGCGATCTGCATCTCCGAGCCGCTGAAGTTTTCCAGCTCGGATTTAAGAAGCTCTTCAAGATAAAATGGACAGGTAGCGAAAAATGTATGTTTATTCATCTGCGGCTCATTTAAGTGTTGTGCGTATGAAGGATGTGAGAACCTGCAGCGCCATCTGGTTGTATCCGCCCTCGGGAATTATCAAATCAGCAAATGTCTTTGTAGGTTCAATAAACTCTATGTGACCGGGACGCACTACTTCCATGTACTGTTTGACAACAGAGTCAACCGTTCGTCCGCGCTCTTCGATATCGCGTTTCATTCGGCGTATGAAACGAACATCAGCCGGAGTATCGACGAAGAGTTTCAGATCAACAAGTTCCCGAATTTTCTTGTCAGAATATATCATTATCCCCTCATAGATAATCACCTTTTGTGGAGGAGTATGAACGGTTTTATCAGCTCGGCAGTGGTGGACAAAGTCATACTGCGGCATTTCTACAGATTTGCCGTCTTTCAGAGCGGAAAGCTGTTCATAAAGCAGATCGGTATCGAATGCATCAGGATGGTCAAAGTTGAATCCTGTAATATTCTGATTATTGACATAGGATGCTGATTTATAATACATATCCTGCGGAATAAAGGCGAAGTCCGGAACAATTTCTTCAATCTGGCGGACTATAGTTGTTTTACCGGAGCCTGACCCGCCGCAGATTCCGATTATGTATGTTCTATCCATGGATTTGATTATATGAATTTTGACGGTAGTTGTCGAGAACGGGAGGAGATATATCAGGAA
>DMKD01000298.1 GCA_003454605.1 Spirochaeta sp.
TTTCTCCGCCGGCCATTATCCACAGACCGCCTGAATTAGCTTCTGCCTTTGAACCGTGAATGGGGGCATCAAGAAAGAATGCGCCTTTTTTAGCAAATTCAGCGGCAGCACTTACTGCTGTCGCCGGAAGCTGGGTGCTCATATCAATGAACATCTGCCCTTCTACGGCGTTGGCATAAAGACCGTCAGGACCAAGCATTACATGATCCAGAGCTTCTTTATTCCATACAGCGCTGAGTACAAATTCCGCATCTGCAGCTGCTGCTGCCGGGGTATCAAAGTACTGCGCACCTGCATCGATTAAATCAGACGCATTGGCCTTCGTCCTGTTATAGCAGTTAAGTTCATAGCCATTACTCATCAGAGTCCTGCCGACTCCGCTCGCGATAATTCCAGCACCCATCAGTGCAATTCGTTTACTCATAAAACGCTCCTGTTTATTGTTGGTTAATTGTATCATATTAATTCAATATGCGCTCAGCGCTAGACTCATCGGTTACAAAGTTTGTCAGCCAGCCGCCTTTCAGAGAGGCTCTGATAATGTCAATTTTATTATTTCCGAATGCTATCCCCATCCGGTTATCAATATTTTTCCATTCTGTATCACTAAGTGCCATCATCCGGGTTAGAGAATCTACTTCAACAAGATTTCCGTTCTTATCAAGACTGAATGAGCCTAGATCTCCGATGATGCCGGCCTTTCTCATATCACTCATATCACCCGCGCTTACATGACCCCCGGTATAGAGAGCAGAACTGTTTCTGCTGTCAAACGAGCTCATTCCTACTACAACGGTATCAAGCTTTCGACAGGTTTCAGCGTTCAGTCTGTTGCTCCTGCTCTTATACAGCTGCCGCCTGATTTCTTCGCTGTTGACGATGAGGGGAGCATGAAGAAAAACAGAACTGCAGTTCCATGACAATGAGAGTTTATGCACCAGTTCATGAGAATCAAATGCCGCCTCAGATGCCCCCAGAGAACCGGTCAACTGCACTGCTATTATGTTTTTAGGAGGCTTCATTAACAGAGATTCAACAGTTTCTTTCAGACTTGTGCCGAAGGTGAAGCCGGCAATAGAACCCGCCGACAAGACATCATAGATTAGATCAGCTGCAAAACGCCCAAGTTGACGCTTGCGCTCATCAGCATTAAGACGGGGCGGCAGGCAGAGAACTGCCGCTTCCACTCCCCATTGTTTCTTTATGCGCTTCTCAAGTTCCTCAGACCGCCGGAAAAAATGATTTACTGAAATAGATACTATCCCCTTCTGCTGGGCCTCTGATATCATCCTTGAAACCAGCGAGCGCGAGATATTCATCTTCTGAGCTATCTCGGCCTGCTGCATCCCTTTCAGATAATAGAGTTCTGCCAGCTCTGCAAGAGTAGAATATCTTTCATATTCTGATTCAGTCATCAAACTGCCTAATCAAGGCTTTTAACCAGCTTCGCCGATTCATCCTTAAGATTTTCATAGGTGGCTTCATACTGCTGTACATATTCTTTGTATTTTTCAGTATTCGCGGGAATTGGTTCAATCACCTTCGCGATGCGGACCATAGCGTCGGCGCCAGTCTGAAGATCGGGATAGATACCTGCTCCCATGGCTCCCGCAATTGCAGAACCGAGCGATACAGCCTGCTGTTCCTCAGGAATTGTAAATGGTTTACCGCATACATCGGCATGAATCTGCATCCAGAGGTCCGACTGAGTCGCGCCGCCGCAGACAATAATCTCATCAATATATACTCCCCCCTCTTCCATCTTCTGAAGGATAATCGCAGTGCCGTATACAACACCTTCCATTATCGCTCTGAAAATATGGGCGGGAGTATGCTTCAGCGTGAGGCCACGTATAACACCGCGGCTGTTTGCATCAACCCAGGGAGTTCGGTTTCCCTGCCAGTGTTCTAGAACTACTAGTCCTTCGGAGCCCGGCGGTAGCTTTGCGGCCTGCTCATTCAGCACATCATAGATCGAGATTCCCCGTTTCTCCGCTTCGTCAGTTATTTCTGAATTTACAAAATTTGAAACAAACCATTTTATTATCGATCCGGTTGAAATCTGCCCCGCTTCAACGACCTCAGCACCGGGAACAATTGCACCCGGAAATGTTCCGAAAATGCCGGGAGCGTGGAGCTCCTTATCAGTTATGCCGATATGAAGCTGGGAGGAACCGGTAATCAAAGCAAGTTTTCCGGGTTTAAGAGCATTTACTCCGATCACCCCGATGTACGCGTCCGCTCCGCCTCCGGCAACAGGGATTCCGATTGTAAGCCCTGTCTCCGCCGCGGCTTCAGCAGACAGTCCGCCTATGACCTCACCTATTTCAACAATCCGCTTCGGAAGCTTCTCAAATATGTCGCCCAGACCTATTTTCTCATAGAGGGATTCAGGGATTCCGCCTTCCGTCTTGTTATAAAACCATCTGACTGAAACAGTATTGATATTTGCCGTAATCTCACCTGTAAGACGATATGCCATCCAGTCGGTATGTTCAAAGATTGTTTCGGCATTATTATACACTTCAGGCTCGTTGCGTTTGATCCACAGATTTTTACAAGGAAACCATTCTGCCGAGACCTTTCCGAACCCAACGTACTTCAAAGCAGGGTCTCCACAGGCGGCAATTTCATCCGCCTCGGCTACAGCCCTGATGTCCATCCACATAACCGCATCGCGAAGAGCCTTGCCGTTTTCATCGAGACAGACGACTGTACAGCTTGTTCCGTCAAGCCCGATTCCTTCGATCTGAGAAGGATCAATGTCTGCTTTCGCAATCGCAGCTTTAATCGCTTCAATCATCGAAGTATCCCACTGTGCAACACTCTGCTCACCCCAGCCTGGATGTCTGTGAATATTCTTGTTTTCACTAACTCCGAAACTTAGGCATTTTCCCTTCTCATCATATATTCCGGCCCGGATACTCTCGGTCCCTGCATCTATTCCCAGTACATATCTGCTCATTTTGCGATCCTCCTTCTGATCTCTTCAATATTATTTTTAATATCTCCACTGAATATACCGCTGCCGAATATAAGTATATCGGCACCTGCATCAATTATTGCCTGCATCGTTCGGGTATTGACGCCGCCGTCAACAGAAATTTTCGTATCAAGATTATTACGGCTTATAAAATCGGCGCATGTTTCTACCTTTCCAAGGATCTTACTGTTAAATTCCTGTCCGCCGATTCCGGGATCGACTCCGAGAATATTCACAAAATCAGCTTCATCAAGAAAGAACTCCATTTCTTCAAAGCGGGTGGCCGGAATAAAACTGATTCCCGGAGTTACACCAGCTGATCTGATTCGCTTCATCAGCCGGGACGGCAGTTCACTGCTTTCATATTGCACCGTGATGATATCAACACCACTTGAAAGAAAGGGTTCGGTAATAGCCGGCATATTGTACACTGCAATATGTGCTTCAAGTACAGATGAGGTTTCAGCTCTCATGTCTCTAACCATCTGATCGCCGAAAGCAAAATGAGGGGTATAATGTCCGTCACAAATATCGATATGGAATCTCGAAATATCCTGAGATTCCGCCAGTTTCAAATCGCGGCAAAGATGTACATGATTAGCCGCAAGAAGAGATCCGCATAATTCTACCATAAGTTATTGTAAGGCCAAATAAGGATTTTGTAAATAATGCTATTTTAATTTTCACATAATTTACAAGATGCGTCATATCAGTTTCTGTAGAACCCCGCCGAGTTTTTCAATAGCAGCCTCAATAACGGGAACCTCAGCCATCGTGAAGTTCAGCCTCATAGTTGACGCCCCCTCGGATTCATCGGTAAAAAAATACTTTCCCGGTACATAGGCTACATTCTGCGCAACAGCCGTCCAATATGCCTCAACCAGATCAAGCCCAGCCGGACCTTCGGCCCATATAAACATCCCTCCCTCGGGTTTCGAGAAAGTGAAACCATCGGGAAAATATCTGTCGAGCGCTTTAAGCATTGCACCATGTTTCGGCCGATAGAGTTCAATAATCTTCGGCAGCTGCTGTTCAAGAAAACCTCCGGATACGTACTCGGCGGCGATTGCCTGTGAGAATGTCGAGGTATGCAGGTCAACACCCTGTTTTACAATAACCAGCCAGTTTCTGATAAGCTCGGGCGCTGCCACAATACCAATACGCAGGCCGGGAGCAAGAACCTTCGAAAGAGTGGTGATATAGACAACATTTTCAGGAGCCATCGTCTTAATCGGGGGAAGTGCTGTCCCCTCAAAACGCAGATCACTGTAAGGATCATCTTCAACAAGTACTGCGTCATATTTTTTTATGATTACGGCAATCTTCTTCCTGCGCTCAAGACTGATACTACGCCCTGTCGGGTTCTGGAAGGTCGGGACAGTATACACGAACTTGATTTTGTGATTTTTCAGGGTCTCCTCGAGCGACTCAGGTATGAGGCCGTCCTCATCCATCTCCATCCTGATGAACTGAGGTTCATAGGGCTTGAACGCCTGAATTGCTCCCAGGTATGTAGGCGCTTCAACGGCAATCTTGTCGCCTTTTGATACAAGCACCTTACAGAGTGAATCAAGCGCTCCCTGCGAACCGCTCTGAATCAGAACCTGTTCGGCTGAGACCCTTATTCCTCTCTTTCCGAGATAGGATGCCATGGCCTCACGCAGCGGGGTGAAGCCCTCACTGAGATCATACTG
>DMKD01000422.1 GCA_003454605.1 Spirochaeta sp.
CTTCGCGATCTCTTCTTCACATTGTTTCTTAAGAAGCCTGTGGGCCTTAGAATCGGCAGCTATAGAATTTTCACGCGTAGTGCCGCAAATCTTATAAGCCGGGCCGCTCAGCCCTTCGTCTATATCTCTGCCGAACTGTTCCGGCATGGCCTGAATGCAGCGGCAATCAGCTATTCAAAGGCTGCTCCGGCAGAACTTCCGGGACAGAGCCGTTACTCATTCAGGGCGAGGCTCTATCTATACCTGCGGCTGCTGAGATGGTACATGCCCGTTATCGGGGCAATCTCCCGTCATGCCGCCGAAACTGCTTCAGCAGCGGGCAACTGCCCGCAGTATATCATCGCTGAAAAAGGAGGCTGCCTGTGATTATCCACATCCTCGGCGGCGGGGCAGGGCAGCTCAGCGCAATTCGAAGATGCCGCAGCACAGGACTCACAAGCTTTGTTACCGATATGAACCTTGATGCACCCGGTTGTCTGCTGGCCGATTACTGCTCGGCGGCGTCGACATTTGACGCGGAGCAGACTATAGCTGCCGCCCGTGATTTCCAAGCTCGAACAGGCTCTAAAATCGACGCCTTAATTGTTACAGGCACCGACCAGCCTGTACTCACAGCTGCACTGACCGCCGAAGCTCTCGGCATAGAGTATTTTCTTGATTCAGCACGGGCAGCGCTTGTAACAAATAAAAAGGTAATGAAAGAGCGTCTTGCCTCAGCCGGCATCCCTGCAGCCGCTTACTGCTTTATCGCGCCGGGATTTGATGACAGTGAGCTCGAAGGTCTGCAGTTTCCCGTTGTGGTCAAACCGCTTGATTCGCAGGGGCAGCGCGGGGTGTATCGCTTAGAATCGGCTGCTGAAGTTAGAATGCGAATAGATGAGGTTCTCGGTTACAGCCGCTGCAGCGACATCCTGGTTGAAGAATACTACCCCTCGGATGAGATCACCCTCAGCGGCTGGCTCATAGGCGGAAAGCTGCATATTTTCTCGGTTACCGATCGGGTCACTATTGAAAATCCGCCGAGCATCGGGGTATGCATAGCGCACCATTACCCCTCAAAATACAATTCGCGGTTGCCAGAAATCAGACGACTGACTGAGGACATCATAAAGACATTCGGACTGACCGAAGGGCCCGTCTATTTTCAATATTTGATAGGCACTGTCAGCTCTGCTTGTGCTGACAGCCATGACCGCAGGGGTGGAATTATAATCAACGAGACCGCCTGCCGTCTCGGAGGTGCCTATGAAGATCAGTTTATCCCTTTTATAACCGGAGTAGATATACTGGATCTCATGATAAAACTCAGCTGCGGAAGAGAAGCTGATGCCGATTCGGCTGAACTGTTAAGTGCAGCGGATCTGCATCCAGGTCGGGTCGTCTCGCTGCAGATGTTCTTCTGTGCCGAGGGCCTGATATCATCTCTGTCAGGGATGGCAGAGGCACGAGAGCTGTCGGGGGTAATAGACGGAGCATTTCTGCTTGAGCCCTGTACCGAGGTACGTAGCCGAATGAACTCGGGTCAGCGTGCGGGGTATTTTATTGTCTGCTGCGGCAGCCAAGCAGAGGCTGATGAGATTGTAAAACAGGCTTATTCACTCTTAAGAATAGATGATGAGAATGGGCTAAACATGATTCAATATTATGATAAAATGCTGTTCGGAGGAAATAAGTGAATCGAAATTCTGTTTCAAGAGCTTCAGTTCCAGTTCTGCTGATTCTTATTACAATATTTTTTTCATCATCATGCAGCCGCGAGAAATCGGTAACGATAGCCGAGCAGTACGGCCTGGCATATGCTCCGCTGCAGATTATGCGCGCTCAGGGATATTTTGAACAGAGCGCTCCCGAGCTTGAGATAAACTGGATCAAACTCGGCAATACCGCTGCAATTCGCGAGGCTGTTGTTGCGGGCGAGGTTGATCTCGGTTTCATGGGACTGCCTCCCTTTCTCATTGGGGCTGATCACGGAATGGACTGGAAGCTGATCGCAGGTTTGAGCATCTGTCCCGTAGGCCTTGTCGCCGGAGATGCAATAGCCGAAGGGCGCGATTCTTCAGGGCTGGATGCCGTGAATCCCTCCCACCGGATTGCTCTGCCTCAGCCCGGTAGTATTCAGCACATCCTTCTATCGATGGCCGCCGAACGGGAATACGGAGATGCTGCGCGCTTTGATGACAGCCTTGTTACTATGAAGCATCCGGACGGAATGACGGCTCTGCTGTCCGGGGCTGTAGATGCCCATTTTACGTCTCCCCCCTATATTTTCCTGGAAAATGATGCAGAAGCTGTAGATGGAAGCGGATTTCAGACAGTGCTGTCCGGTTTTGATGCGTTTGGAGGGGAGTTCACCTTCATCGGTGCGATGGCTGCAGGCGGATTCATTGAAGATGATGCAGAGCTGCTGGAGGCCTTCCTGCAGGCCATCGAACAGTCTGTAGATTTCATAAACAACAGCCCTGAAGAAGCCGCCGGCCTTCTATCGGCCTCCTATGATATGCCCGCTGGGCAGATTCTAAGCTATATCAGCCGGGAAGACATGAAATATACCACCGAAATCTTCGGGCTTGAACGGTTTATCGAATTCATGAATGAGCAGGGCTATCTCTCCGGTGAAATCACATCAGCAGACGTAACGCTCAGAGGATATAGGGCCCAATGATAAGAACAATCCGCGGGACAGTTATATGGTTTGCTGTTCTGCTGATTATCTGGGAAGCTGCAGCTCGCAGCGGACTCGTATCTGAACTGATTCTGCCGCCGCTTGAGACTGTATTCAAATCCTTCGGCGCTGAAATCATCTCCGGCGGTCTTCTCTCAGGAACATTTATTTCCCTGTCTTTCGTCATCACAGGCATTGCCGCCGGGGCGCTTGCAGCCTTCATCCTGGCTGCATTATCATTTCAAGTCAGTGCTGTAAAGCGCCTCACCGATATGCTCACCGCTGTATTACATCCGCTTCCAGGCATAGCAGTCCTGCCGATCTTCATCCTGTTCTTCGGTATAGGTGGTCTGACCCTGATTATGGTCATCGTTCATTCTGTAGTCTGGCCTCTCGTCGTTAACATCTCTACCGGCTTTGCATCGGTGCCGGCTGTCTACCGCAAGATTGGAGCAAACTACGGATTAAAAGCACCAGCATTCTTTTTCCGTATCATGCTTCCTGCATCATTTCCGTATATATTCTCAGGTCTTAAAACCGCCTGGGCACGTGCCTGGCGGGCTGCGGTCAGCGCTGAGATGGTCTTCGGTATCACCGGAAGCAGAGGTGGTCTTGGATGGTTTGTATTTCAGAAGCGGATATTCATGGATACCGCAGGAATGTATGCCGGTATTCTGATGCTTGCACTAATCGGATTGATTGTTGAAAGCGGATTATTCCATCTTATTGAATCAAAGACCCTGAAGAAGTGGGGTGCCTGATAATGAATACTAAGGATGCAGTTCTGCATTTTAATGATGTCAGTTTCGGATACCCCGGTTACCCCCCCGATATCTTAAGCGGATTAACAGCCTCACTCTATTCAGGTGAGATAGTATGCGTCATCGGTCCATCGGGCTGCGGAAAGTCTACGATGCTTAATCTTGCAGGCGGATTTCTGAAGCCCTCAGTTGGAACATTGTCAGATGGCCGCGGTGAGGTAAACTCCCCGGCACCGGAGCGGATAATGGTTTTTCAGGACAGTGACCAGCTCTTTCCATGGCTGACAGTCGCGGCCAATGCAGCCTTTCCCGATGCCCCGGAGAAAAGGGTCTCTCAGCTCTTAAGTATGCTAGGCCTCTCTGATGCGGCCGAGCTCTATCCGGCTCAGCTCTCCGGAGGTATGAAACAGCGTGCCGTCATAGCAAGGGCACTCGCCGGCTCTCCCGAGATACTGCTGCTTGATGAACCCTTTACCGCCCTCGATGCTCCGACCCGCCGCGGTCTGCAGGACACCCTGCTTGATCTGAATGCCGAGTTTGAAGTATCAATGCTTTTTGTTACTCATGATATCCGTGAGGCCGTCTATCTTGCCGACAGGATTATGGTCATGACCTCAGAGGGTGTAGATATGCTTGACATTGAGCTTGAACGCGGGGCAGGAATGCGTGATGAGTTCAGCGATGAGTTTGTTGCGATTGAGCGGGAAATCTATGCCAGGATTATCTTACAGAGTACACCCTGACAAACCAGTCTTTCTTTTCTCTATGCAGCACAATCCGCGTGCCGTAACCAGGGCTTGCAAACTCAGAAATCAATTCACATTTGTTGTTCAGAATATCCTGCAGCTCTTCGTGGTAGATTGTCGGGTTGCCGTAAAGAACATTCCAGACCGGTCTTTGCTTGTAGATGAGATCAAACTCTTCGGTGTAGATGATGTATTCAACATTATTAGCTCTGATGTAATCATCGAGACTGAGTCCGGCATCCCGTAATGCTGTGAGATTTCTCCAGTCGAGAAGGCGGCCGTATTCGAACGCAAACCCTGCTGTAAGAGGTCCGAGTACCCGCGATTCAGCAGCCGCAGTGCCGCTCATAAGCGGCGGTACTGCCCTCCGGATCTGTTGGGTGAAATTATCATAGCTTTCGCGTGTCCCGCCGGTTTCCTGCATAATCATATGTACAGAATTTAGAAGAAGCAGGGCTGCTGCAGCCGTATAAAGAACCGGCCGCACAAGTCCGGGCGAGCTTAATTGTGAAAGCTCTTCAATCCCTGCAGAAATAAGTATAATCAGGAAGGGTATCACAAACACAACAGCCGGAGCACTGTATTTCCCTATCACAAGAATGCCGATGTTGACGCCGGCAATACCTGATGCAGCCGTAAGGACGGCGGCCGGGGAGCATGCCGCGACCTGTTTCACGCGGTAGTAGAGTCCGGTTAAAATAAGGCTCACAGTTGCTGCTGCGGCAATGATGAATACCGGCCAAATCCTCGGTGTATAGTAGGTCCCGCTGACCCGCAGAAATAACTTCCGATAAAAATCATCAAAACCCAGCAGCTTCACATCGAAGGCTTCGAGAACGCCGACCTCTTCACCAAAGCTGCCGTAGCTCGAAACGAAGCTGTTGCTGAAGCTTAAGCTTAACATCACAAAAATTACAGCCGAGGCTGCGGGAAGCATGAGGTAGCCCAGTCCCTCGCTCGGCCTGCGCCGCCCACGTATTATTTCGTAAAGCAGAACAAGCCCGGCCGGCCATGCAGCAATAAATGCATTAGGGTGGAATCCTATTGCTGCAGCTATCGGTATGCCGGCGATCAGACCGCGACGAAAACTGCTGCCGGTGACGTCCTCAGTATCTCTGTAGAGCAGACTTAGAGAGAGCAGCATCAAAAGAAGAATCTGGATTTCCTGTCGGCCGAAATGAGAGGCATAGATGAATTGTATCTGAACCGACAGTATAATGACGCCGGGAATTTGGGGCAATTTAAGTCTTTGCAGCAGCCCCCCGAAAACAAATAGAGCGGTAGAACCTGTGAGCAGCTGCAACAGACGGATGCTGAAAAGGTTGTAACCGAAGATTTTTATGAAGAGAATCTGAAGCCCGTGAAAGAAAATTTTGATGGCATGAGGAGCCCTTGTAACGAGATTAAAAAAAGGTTCGGTAGCTGCAGGAGTATTTTCCAAAAGTATTGCCCGGCTGAGTCCGGCAAGCCAGGATTCATCGCTGTGCATGAAGGGGAATGAAATCAGTAAAAAAAAATTAATTCCTGTCCACAAAAAGATGTACATGACAAAAACACTCGGGATAAATACTTGATTTTTCAGCATATATAATCATATTGCTCTGTTATTTCACTGTCAAGGATATTTTTTATCGATATTTATTAAGCTTTATATTGTGTTCTGAATCTTATTAGTTTATAATATTCTTGAGTATATGAAAATTTATATGTAGAAATATGAGTTTTATTGCGCTTACATTCACAACAAATATAGGTAGGAGGTTTTAAATGAGTGATGCTTCTAGCGGTAATGTATCATCAGGAAGCATAAGACGTTCCAGCAGAACCAGGAAAAAAAAGAAGAATATGACCCCGATAGGGATGGCTGTTGGTGCAGTTATTCTGATTATCGGTATTCTTCTCAGTCTGAAAGAACCGAAGCTTGCTTTATTCTGGTTTACCGGAATGGCTTTCGGTTTTATCCTTCAAAGATCAAGGTTCTGTTTCACTGCGAGCATGAGAGACCCAATGCTCACGGGAAGTACGTCCGTGACCAGGGCTGTACTAATCGCATTTGCACTTACATCCATCGGATTCTGGGCAATTAAATACGGTGCCGTACAGCAGGGGCTTCCAATTCCGGGTATGTCATACGTAGTACCGGTAAGTTTCTCAACTATTATCGGAGCATTTCTCTTCGGTATCGGAATGGTTATCGCGGGCGGATGTGCGTCAGGAACCCTGATGAGAGTCGGAGAAGGTTTTACCATGCAGATCCTGTCACTGTTTTTCTTCATTGTGGGATCACTTTGGGGAGCACATGACTTTGGATGGTGGAAACT
>DMKD01000159.1 GCA_003454605.1 Spirochaeta sp.
ACAGGTGATCAGGGGAGCAAGGCAGCGCAGCTTGCTGTTGAGGAGATCAATGCTGCCGGGGGTATCGATGGCCGTATGCTTGAGTTGGTTGTCATAGATACCGAATTCAAACCTGATAAAGGCGCAGCAGCTCTTGAAAGGCTTGCTACAATCGAAGACTGCGATGTATTCGTCGGTGGTATGTCATCCGGTGTACTTCTAGGTCAGATTCCGACTCTGAGGAAGTATAAGAAACTGGCAGTATGGACCGGCGCAGCTTCTCACAAGGCTGAAGAAGCTCTTGGTGAAGATTCCGACTGGTTTTTCCATCTTCACCCATGGGACTACAATCAGGGAATGGGATATGTTCAGGGCTGGGACGAAATAGCTGCTGAATATCCTGAAATCAAGATCGACAGCTGGTTCCTGGCATATGAAGAAGGTCCCTTCGGCAAGGCTTCATTTGATGCTACAAAGGCACTCTTTTCTGAAAGAGATATTGATGGAGAATCCTTCCAGTCAGCAGTTGCCGGCGGCGGTGATTATACTGCAGTAATTGAACATGCAAAAGCAGCTGATCCTGATGTTTTTATCTGGGCCGGATATGATGCCGATGCTCTACCTTTGATGGAACAGTCTAAAGCCATGGGTTTTAATCCGTCTCTTTATGTCGGAGCGCCTCCGGGATGGCCGGCAGATTTTGGCGAATCTCCCCTTGCTGAGAATGTCACTCTCTATGGTATGTGGGCCCCATCAGTTAACAAGGTCAGTCCCGTGTCTCAAAAATTCTATGATGGTTATGTGGCGAAATACAACAATGAGCCTGCAACATATTTTGCACCTCTATCATACACCGCCATCTATGTTATCGCCGAAGCCATTGAACGTGCAGGCGGAGTGGATGATCTGGATGCCTTGATCAAGGCAGTCGAAGCCACTGATTATGCAAGTCCCCTAGGGGAGACTGTAGCTTTTACTCCTTCAAAGGTTATCAAACACCAGGGTTTCCGCGTTCAGAAAATCCTTCAATGGAAGAACGGGGTACAGGAAGTTATCTGGCCCTTTGAGTATGCTACCTCAGAACCGGTTTATCCTTTCCCCGCATGGAACGAAAGATAAACAATTGAATTTCATTGGAAGCCGGTTGATTTGACCGGCTTCCTTTAGTATTGGATTTAATTTTAAATTTTTAAGCTTTCAGGCGTTCCGACAGACGGAATGTCAGGAAAACCTGACGGAGTTTATTTATGGATTCTAGAAAAAAGGCGCTGTTGGCGATAATTGCAGCAGTAGCCGTTGTAACGGTGATTCTCCTTCTTTGGAAGCCCACCGTATTGATATTCGGAGTGCAGCGAGCGGGTTTATACGCCGCCGTTGCCCTTCCTATGGCGCTGATTCTCGGAATCGTACACATTGTTAACCTCGCTCATGGCGAGATGATGATTCTTTCGGCGTATATTACCTATGCCGTCGCCAGGGCTCTTGGGGTTGATCCTTTTCTGGTAATGATTCCCACTGCTGCTGTGATGTTTATTGTGGGTGCGATCCTTTACAGGGTGACCATCAAACATGCTATTGAGGCACCTGAATTGAATCAGCTCATATTGACCTTCGGACTGGCAATGGTTATCAGTCAGGGGATCAATATGGTAGCAACTTCGCAGCCGCGGAAGCTTTCTCTTGATTACGTAACTGCGTCTTTAACAATCGGAGACATAAGTTTTGGTGTATATGATTTTATATTTGTGGCTCTGGCCCTTGTAATGCTGCTGGGACTGACTTTCTTCCTGAAGAAAACAACGATGGGTAAGGCTGCCCTTGCAGTAGGGGTTAATCCACGCGGTGCTGCTATTGTAGGGATCAATGTTCATAAGACATACATGCTGGTTTTCGCAGCATCCGCGGCGATGCTGGGAATTCTGGGCACCTTCTTTTTAACTAAGATGTCGCTGTTCCCGACTGCGGGAGGAGCTTTTACGATGAAGTCATTTTGTCTTGTAGCTATGGCGGGGATAGGAAATCTTCCAACAATTCTGCTGGCTGCACTTGCACTGGGTGTCGCGGAAGCCTTCATCGGCTCCTTTGCCGGAATGGGCAGCTGGACCCACATAGTCTTCTTTGCGATGATCATAGCCGTAATCCTCGGGAGATCATTCAGGGGGAAATCACTGTGAAAAAAAAATATATTTTCTGGGTAATAATAGCACTGGCGGCAGTGACAATACCTCTGTTTTCCGGCCCTTATCAGATGTCCGTATTGCGGACTGTCCTTACCTATGCAGCTCTGGCGGTCAGCTGGGATATGCTGATTAGATCAGGACAGCTCTCATTTGGTATTGCCGGTTTTTTCGGCCTGGGTACATATATCTCGGCCATGTGTTCGATCTATCTTAATATGCCTGGAATCCCGGCGATTATCATCGGCGGTATCATTACCTGTCTGATTGCCATGGCTCTGGGTACAATTATACTGCGGCTTCGCGGAATGTACTTTGCAATCACCACTCTGGCCCTGGGAGAAATCTTCCGGATTATCATCCGTAACGGCGGTGAGTTTACCGGGGGACCCGAAGGGCTTATCATTAAAAAGCTCGTTTTCGACGGCGGAACTATCCCTACATACTATCTTGCACTAGGGATACTTCTTGTAGCCGTGGGAGCATCAATCTACTTTCAGAAATCACGGTTTCATCTGGCTCTGACAACGATTCGGAACAATGAACGTGTTGCTATGACAAGCGGGATCAATATCTACAAGACTTTGATCATCGTCTTTGGAATTACAGCTGGTATTCAGGCTCTGGCCGGTGCAAGTTTTGCGCAGATGTACGGCTTTGTTACTCCGGAATCCAGTTTCTCCGGTGATTACACCCTGCTTCCTCTTGCCATGAGCCTTTTAGGCGGCATGTACGGAACCTGGGGTCCGGTTGTGGGGGCATTTCTGCTTGGTATTCTTTCGGAATATCTTAAGCTCTACATCCCTTACGGGCATCTGATTATCTACGGAATCATTATCGTCTTTGTAATCCTGGTAATGCCTCAGGGTATTCTGGGCCTTTTAAAGAAGAAGTTTCGAAAGGAGGCTGTATAATGGCAACCCTAGATCTTGAATCAGTCTCACGCCGTTTCGGCGGATTGAAGGCAGTTGATAATGTAGATTTTTCACTGAATGAGGGTGAAATTGTCGGAATTATAGGACCCAACGGTGCCGGAAAAACTACTCTCATCAATTTGATTTCCGGTATCACCCCGGTATCATCGGGAACAATCGCCTTCGAAGGGGAAGATATTACTGATATGGGCCCTCACGGGAGAGCGCAGCTGGGAATCGGACGCACCTACCAGCTTATACATCCTGTGGAACATCTGACGGTTGAAGAAAATGTAATGGTCGGCTTTGTTTTTGCACAGGGAATGAATATGAAGCAGGCCAGGGAGGCATCGAAGCAGCTGTGCGCTGCCATGGGCATTGAAAAACCCGGCCGTATTGTAAGCCAGCTTAATATTCTCGAAGTAAAAAAGATGGAGATTGCCCATGCATTGTCTACAGGACCTAAAATTCTTTTTCTTGACGAGATAATGGCCGGATTGAACGCCGATGAAACCCATCAGGTGATTGCTCTGGTTCAGAAGATCGCTTCAGAACGTTCCCTTGGTGTCGGTGTCGTTGAACACGTCATGGGAGTGATCAAGAAACTGACTCACCGGGTTATTGTCCTTGAATCAGGAGCAATTATCGCCTCAGGTGAATACGAAGATGTGGTGAAGAACCCCCAGGTTCTGGAAGCCTATCTCGGGGGAGGGGCACATTAATGCTTACCATTGAAAAACTGACAAGCGGTTACGGAAAACTTACCATCCTCAGAGATTTAACCATGAATATAGATGCCGAATCGGTTGGACTCTTTGGGCCAAACGGAGCCGGCAAAACCACTTTGATCAATGCCGTCCTGGGAATCAATCCGGCCTGGTCCGGTAAAATCATCTTTCACGGCGAGGATATCACAGGCCTGCCTACCCATGAAGTAGCCAGGCGGGGTATTGCTTTGGTACCACAGGAGAGGGAACTCTTTCCCAGCCTGTCGGTTGTAGAGAATCTGGAACTTGGTGCGGCATTTATTCCTCATGCAAAAGATAATTGGGAAGACACACTGGAAGAGGTCTATTCTCTATTCCCTATATTGAAGGAACGTGCAAAACAGCCGGCCGGCACAATGAGCGGCGGTCAGCAGAGAATGCTGGCAATCGGACGGGCTTTAATGGCGAAACCCAAACTTCTGATTCTCGATGAACCCTCACTCGGGCTGCAGCCCTCGATTGTAAACGAACTCTTTACCATCCTTCATGATATGAAGAAGAAGATTGCAGTACTTGTGACCGAACAGAATGTGCGCGAAAGCCTCAGAGCTGTCGATCGCGGCTACGTTCTGGAGAATGGAATGATTGCCATGAACGACAGTTCAGATAAACTGGCAAATGACCCCCACGTGCTGGAAGCATATCTGGGCATTTAGGAGAGGAGATGGAACAGACTGTTGGAATAATGGGATGGGGAACATCATTCCCTGAAGGCATAATGGATGCTGCAGAAATTGCCGAACGTTCCGGAATCCCCGTAGATGTCATACGGGATAAATTCGGAGTCAATCAGAAACCGGTAGCTTCAGGAGATGAAACTACGGCATATCTGGGCCTCGAGGCTGCACGGAAGGCGATTAAAAAGGCGGGAATAGAGGCATCAGAAATCGATATTGTTATCTGGAACGGGGGACAGCAGAAAGATTATCCCTGCTGGCTTGCCGGGTTGAAGATAGCGGAAGACATCGGTGCTGTAAATGCCTGGTCGTTTGATATGGAGGCCATGTGCGGTTCAATGATGGTCGGTATGGAGGTTGCGAAATCACTTCTGCTCGGAAACGCCCGCTACAGGACTGTACTCCTGGTCAGTGGTTACCGGAACGGCGACTTCGTCAGTTTTGATGTCCCCGCTACTTCTTTCATGTTTGATATCGGAGCAGGCGGCTCGGCAATGATTATCCGGAAAGGATATGAGAAGAACCTAATCCTGGGTACCGCATTCAAGGGTGACGGCTCTTTTTCCGAAGAGTGCATCGTGCCTGTGGGAGGAACGAAAAAATGGCCGATGACAGCTTCTGATGTTGAGAATCTGCATTTTGAAATTCCTGATCCGGATTTATTTAAAAAGAAGCTCGGAGAGAGGACTCTGCCGAACTTCTTTGAAGTCATTGCAGAATCGATGAAGCAGTCCGGGTTTGAAGAAGACGATATTGATTATCTTGCCATCCTTCATTTCAAGAAATCTACTCATGATTACATTCTTGAACATCTGAAGCTGTCTGATAATCAAACCACATATCTTGATCAGTACGGCCATATCGGTCAGAACGATCAGATTATCAGTCTTGAAGAAGGACTGAAGGCTGGAAAGATAAAGAACGGTGATAAGATAGTGATGGTTGGTGCGGGTATCGGATTTGTCTGGGCTTCCGCTGTTGTTCAATGGGGGTGAATGATAAAAATACATCCATGTATTTTTATCATTTTGAAGTTTTCTAAATAAAGCTTTTGCTTTCTTTAGAAAACATTCAATACAGTTGCTTGCCATCCATGGCAAGGTCTTATCAAAGGAGATATATGATGAAAATGAAAAACAAAATATGCCTGGTAACAGGTGCCGGGCGCGGAATAGGCAGGACTATTACCGAACACTTCATAGCTGAAGGTGCCGTAGTATATGCGGGGGATCTTGCTTCTCCCGAAGAGAGAGAGAATGAGCAGACTCATGAGAACATTAGGGTTATTCAGATGAACGTGACCGACAAGACTTCCATCCAGACTGCCGTGAAGACAGTGATAAATGAAGCGGGAAGAATTGATGTGCTTATCAATAACGCCGGAATTACCCGGGATGGTCTGATCCAGAAGATAAGCGATGAAGATTGGGATGCCGTAGTTGCAATCAATCAGACGGGCGTATTCCAGGTAACCAGAGAAGTAGCTCCGATTATGATGGAGCAGGGGAACGGAAACATTATTTCACTCTCATCGGTGGTAGGTATCGACGGAAATATAGGCCAGACCAACTATGCCGCAACCAAGGGTGCAGTTGTCACAATGACAAAAACCTGGGCTAAGGAATTACCCAGGAAGGGTGCCAAAATTCGGGCGAACGCCATTGCTCCCGGTTTTATCCGGACCCCGATGACTGATAAAGTACCTCAGAAGGTTCTGGATCTGATGGAAAGTAACACCGCCCTGGGACGTCTGGGTGAAGCGGAAGATATCGCTAAATGCGCGGTCTTTCTCGCCTCCGATGAGTCTTCTTTCATCACCGGTCAGGTCATAAGAGTAGACGGCGGTTTGAAATTATAAAGGAGCAATGAAGTGGCAAACTGGAACGATGCTTATAAAAATAAATTAAGGCCAATAGATGAGGCGATTCGGTCCTTACCTAAAGAGGGTACGGTGATCATCAGTATGGCCTCGATGGAAGCCCAGGGTTTTATGGGCAGAATCCATGAGCATGCCGATCACTTTGATTTTCTGACGATAACATCCTGTCTGAATATGAATTCTTATCCATTCTGCGAAGACCCTAAGTACGAAGGAACCTTCATGAACGATAACTGGTTTTTCGGTCCCAGTAACAGGATGGCAAAGGCCAAAGGCTATGATCTTGTGGACTTTATTCCCAATAACCTTCACCTGGCCGGTGACAGCAAGCTGACAGCCCTTAAGGAAGATGGAAAACCGATTATTTTCTGGGGGCCGGCCACACCAATTCAGGGGAAGACGGGGTTCTTTAATCTGGGACTGTCCAATGTTTACGAGCAGGAGATTATTGAGGCTGCGGATATCATTATCCTGGAAGTGAATGAGAATGTCCCGTGGATCCACGGCGACACTCAGATTCATATAAATCAGGTGGACATTGTGGTCGAAGAGGATTATCCGATTCCCGAAATACCTCTGTTGGAACCTAGTGAGGTTGAGAAGAGGATTGCCGCCCATATAGCAGGGCTGGTTGAAGACGAATCTACCCTGCAGATAGGAATTGGCGGTATTCCAAATGCCGTAGCGGCACTGCTGGCCGATAAAAAGAATCTGGGTATTCATACTGAGATGTTCTGTGAGTCGATGATTGATCTTTTTGAATGCGGAGCAGTGACGAATCTGTCAAAAAACTTCTGGCCGGGTAAATTTATTTTCACTTTTGCCCTGGGAAGCAAGAGAATGTATGACTGGCTCGACAACAATCCTGCAGCCCTGGAGCTTCGGGGCAAATATGTTAATGACCCGAATGTCGTCTGCCGGAACGATAAAATGGTCAGTATCAACACCGCCATTACAATCGATCTTTCGGGGCAGGTATGTTCCGAGTCTCTGGGTACTGTTCAGTACTCGGGAACCGGGGGCCAGC
>DMKD01000313.1 GCA_003454605.1 Spirochaeta sp.
CATTCATCTTAATGTGCGCACTCGCCATGTCGATCTCGGGTATACCTGAGCCCTGCATTGCAACCGCTGCGCCGACTCCGCGTACACGTGTGCCGTTTTTTATCTTCTTTCCTCTGTATTTTTCCCACTCGATAGCGGCAGCACCCCGGTCTATACATTCGCTGAGGCCGCATGATTTAATGTACTGGCTGACGCCTTCCTTTCCTTCGCCGAGTGCTGCAAAAACCTGTGAGGTTTCGCCGCTTTTAATGTGACGTTTTTTGACATAATCGCAGAAGTCTTCACCGCAGTAGCGGGCGGCTTCGTCAATATGCTGATTAAGGGCAAAATATCCCTGAGTCGCGCCGTAGCCGCGGTATGCTCCGCCAATCGGCAGGTTGGTGTAGACCGAGCGTCCGGTGAACCTGAGGTTTTCAATCTTATTGAACAGCGGCAGCACCTTTGCTCCGGCATTTGAAAGCACTGTAAGCGCATGAGGACCGTATGCCCCTGCGTTCATCAGGTCATCGACGTCGAGGGCGGTGATAGTACCGTCTTTTTTAATTCCCATCCTGATTCTGCTCCGCATAGCATGCCGCGTACGGGCGCTGATGAATACTTCCTTGCGGCTTAAGACGATTTTAACATTTCGTTTCAGCCTCCATGCGGCAAGGGCCGCAACCTGTTCGAGGAAAACTTCCTGCTTGCCTCCGAAGGCACCGCCCACGCGGGGTTTGATTACCCTGATGTTTTTAATCTCAATGCCGCAGACAATGCTGACGATCCTACGGATATGAAAGGGGACCTGTGTTGACGAAATAATAATCATTCTGCCGCGTTCATCGAAATAAACCGATACGGCGTGAGGTTCGGTGGCACAGTGTGATGCATACTGCATACTGTAGCTTTCATCTATGATCAGATCGGCTTCATTGAAGCCTTCGTCAATATCACCGAAGCCTGTGACAATCTCGGCGGCAATATTCTGTTCGGGCTTGTAGGTAACGGGAATGGCAGGGTATTCATCATCACTGTGAATAACAGGAGCATCCTTATCCATAGCTTTTTCTATATCAAATAGCGGAGGAGTTTCTTCGATAACAACTTTTATGAGCTTTAAAGCAGCCTCTGCCTGCTCTTTTGTTTCAGCTGCAACGGCTGCAATGCGGTCGCCGACAAATCTGAGTTTTCGATCAAACATCCTGCAGTCGTAGGGAGAGGGTTCGGGAAAACCCTGTCCTGCGGTTGTATGGAGTTTATCCGGAGTATTACCGTAGAAGAGAACTGTTTTCACTCCAGGGGCTTTTTCGGCTTCAGTGATGCTGATATCAGTGATAAGACCGCTTGGAATATCAGAATATCTGAAAGCTATGTAGAGCGGATCTTCTATCCTGAAGTCATCAGTATATTTTTCGTTTCCGCATGCAAGGGCGATTGAATCTAACTTTAAATGGGAGATACCGGCGTTCTTAAATTTATCATCCATTATCAGCCTCCCTCATGAGTCTGCCGGCCATAAGCACGGCTTCGATTATCTTTTTATATCCTGTGCAGCGGCAGATATTACCGTCAAGGGCTTTTTTGATCTGCTCCACATCAGGATCGGGATTTTCAAGAAGGAGGGCATAGGTGCTGAGGACCTGACCCGGGGTGCAGAATCCGCATTGCACAGCTCCGCTTTCTGCAAAAGCGCGCTGAATAGGGTGGGGATTATAAATGTCGCCCAGAGCTTTGACGGTGAGAATATCTCCTCCCTTCGCACTTGCTGCCAGGACCATGCATGAGTTAACGGTTTTCCCATTAAGAATAACTACACAGGATCCGCAGTCTCCAGTTTCACAACCATTATGTACCTCGGTGCGGCCGTTATCACGCAGTACTGTAAGAAGGCTCGCATCAGGCTTGAAGGTAAATGTTTCGGATTTGCCGTTTACGGTGAAATCAAGGCTGAGAAGGTTATTCATCATCAGCTCCTCCTTTTGGAAACAGTCGTCTAAGTTCGCTTATCGCACGGGAAAGGATGTAATCTTCTGACATTCCCCTTTCAGAATTGAAAGACAGAGTTTGAGAAGCTTCAGCGATGACTGCATCAGAGTTTCCTTTGAATACCCTCAAGCCGTCTCTCGCTCCATTCACCGCGCATACGAAAAAGTCGTCGGAGCGTTTTGATACAGCAAGAGTAAAAGTCGGGTAATCAAAACCCGTAAATGTGAAGCGGTAATAACTGCCCTTGATTGAATCAAGAGGAACCGAGACCGATGATACAAGATTATTTTTACGCATCTTTCTGTCTGCGGAATAAACAGCGTAATCGATATCTTCGCTGCTTCCCTCGAAACGCAGAACTGCACCTGAGGCTGCTAGCGGGGCGGTGATGTCGGACCATTTCGGTGAAGAGGCTATGCTGCCGCCGATGGATATGCGGTTTCGAAGCGGAGTTGATGCCGCCTGTGAAAGCGCCACAGAAATGATGTTGCCGGGGGATGCAGCATGAAGGAATGAGGCTGCATCAGTGTAACTCACAGCTGAGCCGAGAACAATTCCGGTATCTGTATTCTTTAAGATTTTATAGTCTGCCACAGAATTGATATCGAAAAGACCGCTGAGTTTCAACGATGTTTTTATAAGGAAGGTTCCACCGGCATGCGGCTGAAATCCGTCGTTAAATAAATTCAGGCATTCAGAACCTGATTCGGGGAAAAACCATTTTAGATCATTCATGAATACTATTGTAAATCCAAAAAAGAAATAATAGCAAGTAAAATAACCTCGTTGACAAAGATGTTAACGGCGTTTAGGATTAGATGGATGGGTGGTCCTAATTTACTCCAGAAAATCATAAATGCTTACTCTAAAAAGACCAATAATATGGAAATTCGCTATGGTCAGCTCCTTGATTTTATAAATAACCTTGTTATCAATGATGAATCGGGACGATATAATGTATTCAGTACGAATACATCCGATGTCCTCACGGCGATGTTGATAAATCTTGATGAATCGGGCGTATGCAAACTTAAATACAGCGGAACAGTAATAGAATCGATAAAAAACTTCGGTTATCTCAATCAGGCGGTTCAGACTGCTTATGAGAGAATGGAATCAAATTCAGAGTATCCGTTTCCGACTTTCAGTTCGATGAACATAAAGGTGCCTGAAGATAAGTTGAAAGCCCTGCACCTTCCCGAAAATCTGAGTGCTGCTCTGCGTGATGATATCAAAGATTCAGACATTATCTATAAACTGTTTTTCGCTGGAGATTCAAGTCCGATAATTGCTGAGGGTGCTATAATCAGGTCAAGGATGCTTGTTCTGGCAGTCAGTAAGGTGAGAAATTTTCTGACATTTAAGAACAATGCCAATTTTATGTATCAGAAGATGCTTCCTGCATTTAATAAGAATACAAGAGTGCTGATGGATGCCATAAAGATGGTGCAGTCTAATCCCGGGAGAGCGTCATTGGCTATTAAAAAACCGGATGAATTTGTTTTTTCGTTTTGGACTCAGATGTGTTCGTTTCTTCGAAAGGATCTTTCCGGTAAAGAAAATATGACAACGAATGATGAAGGTCTTCTGCAGTCAGCCGTGCTTATACATTCATACATACTTTATTACAAGAATATAATCATAAGTAATAAACGAAAGCAGGAAGCTCTTAAATTTGTAGGTGAAAAATTAAAGAAGGAACCTTATTATTACAGTATAAGCGATATATACAGTTTTAGCGATAAACAGGGCCCCCTGCTTGATAAAAAGTATAAAAGAGAAGATCTGCATGATTTCATAAATGGAAAACTCAAGGTAAAAAATAATGATGCTCTGCCTGAACTCGTTAAGGTGAAGACAGTAAACAATAAGATGTATTACATTCACAACTCTGTATTTCTTACCCTTATTCATAAAAAAATAAATGATGCACATGATCATTTCCGGAAAGAGTATCTTGATGCATGGGCGGAGGATATCCGTTCTTATCGAACTCCCAAGGCGATGAACAGTGATGAAGCCTTTCATGCAGATCTCGAAAAGAAGGTTAAGAATGAAGATCCTCTTCTTTATGCAATTCTGAGCTTTGAGCTTTTATATCTATCGATCAGCGATTCAAAAAATCTTAAACTGAAGGCTTTAGCACAGGGCTGGATAGACGTGAAAATGCAGGCTTCGAAACCGCTTCCGGATATTCTGGATCTTCATCGTCGAAATCTCGCCTCCGAGGTGAGATCCATTGTGCCCTTCTGGCTGACTATAGGATTTTTCAGACGCCTGGCGGCAATCTTCGGTGGAGGAAAGAAAAAGAAGCATGCGAAAAGCTCACTCAAAGCACAGATTGGCGCTGAAGGCTCTTATCCAAAATCTACTGCAAAGGTAATATCAGGACTCCCATCCACTGATTCATCCGGCAGAAAAAAAATAAAAACCAAGTCTGCGGAATACAAGAACGCTGTTGATCTGCTGAAGCAGAAGTTGAATTACAGTCATTCCAATGTTAATGAGAAGCTGAAGGATCTGTCAAACGACTGGAATCCGCTTCTGGACAATGATGCGAGAAATAATCTTGTCAAAGACGTGAATAACATGGTGAGAGATTATATGCGTAAGATACTGCGTGAAACAGCCTTTGCAGTACCTGATGCAGAAAGGGTGAGCAATATCGCTGATCTCTTAGCTGGAAATAAGGCTTTTACAGTGATAAAGAAACGTGAAAGTTTCAAAAATTACATAACTGTGTACATTCTTAAAACACTCAGTGAAACTAAACCATAGGAATCTCTAAAAGTCCAATTTCAGGGTTTTTAGAGATTCCCCATAATTCTTGTTGCCGGAATTCAAAATAAGGATTAAAATATAATTGTTAACGCGAACATAAATATAAAAATAATTTTTGGAGGATAATAAATGAAGACCATTATTAAAAACGGCACAGTGGTTACTGCCAGCGATACCTTTAAGGCTGATGTTCTTATAGAAGATGAAAAGATCGTGATGATAGGTACTGAGCTGCCGGCTGAAGGAGCTGATGTTGTTGATGCCAGGGGGCTGCTTGTTATGCCCGGTGGAATTGATGCACACACACATCTGGATATGCCTTTTGGCGGTACTGATACTGCAGATGATTTCTATACCGGACAGCGTGCCGCAGCTTTCGGCGGAACTACATGTCATGTCGATTTTGCATTGCAGCAGAAAGGACAGACCCTGAAACAGGGTGTTGAGATGTGGCAGAAGAAGGCGGAAGGTAAAACAATTATCGATTACGGTTTCCATGTCGCACTCACTGATCCTACTGAAGAATCAATTAATGAAATTCCGTCGCTTGTTGATATCGGTGTTTGTTCACTCAAAGTCTTTCAGGCTTACAAGGGCGCATTCATGGTCGATGATACCGCACTCTACAAAGCTATGCAGAAAACAAAAGAAGCTGACATCATGCTCATGACCCATTCAGAAAATGGTGATGCAATTGCTCTTCTCACAGATGAGCTAGTGTCGGCAGGAAAGCTTGATCCTAAATATCATCTCGATGCTCATCCCAGAGAAATCGAAGGTGAAGCCACTGCAAGGGCGATAGCGATCGCAGCTGTAACCGGAGCAAAACTTTATGTTGTTCATATGTCATGTTCAGATTCAATCGAACAAATGGCAATGGGGCGTGCAAAGGGTTACAATGTAATGGGTGAAACCTGTACCCAGTACATGTTCAAGTTTGAAGACGATATGCGTGTTCCGGGATTTGAAGGCGCTAAATGGGCATGCGGACCTCCGGTACGTACTCCTGAAGATGCACAATTCATCTGGAAATCTTTGCGTGATACAACTCTGCAGACGGTTGCTACCGACCACTGTTCTTTCGATTATGAAGGCGGCAAAAACGGAAGAAACGCCGGTAAAGAATTAGGAAAAGAAGGCTGGCATAAAATTCCAAACGGTATTCCCGGAATAGAAGACAGAATGCCGGTAATTTACCATAACGGCGTAAACGGCGGGAAAATCAGCCTGAACCGGTTTGTTGCTCTTACTTCCACAAACCCAGCCAAGGCTATGGGAATGTATCCGAGAAAGGGAACAATATCAGCAGGTTCAGATGCGGACATCGTTCTATGGGACCCGAAGAAAAAACATACTATTTCAGCAAAAACCCACCACATGAACGTAGACTACAACGCTTATGAAGGGATGGAAGTAGAGGGAATGCCTGTAAGAACCATTATCCGCGGAACCACTGTTGTAGATAACGGAGAACTCTGTGTAGAAAAGGGTTTTGGTAAATATGTTTACAGGAAGAATCCGCAGATTGTTTAATTAAAATAAAAAAAGACGGCTCCGTCAGGTGCCGTCTTTAGACTGTATCCCGTAGACAGGACAAAAGTCACTTAATATTAATTACATTCACATTTCCCAAAATAAACATTATTGAAATATAGTTTTTAAATGTCGTATCATTTTGATGTGAAAATATGAAATTGTAAATCAACCAAAAGGTTGAAATTATATTTAATAATGAAAAATTAACATTGATGCATAAAAGATCTCTATTAATACGCAGTTTTTATCAAGTTTGGAAAACTTGCGGTCTATCACAGGTCGGGGCTGAGTAAATTTATGGTTGAACGCATTGACTTTGGGATTCTCTATACTATAGTTAATGCAAGAGGAAATTATATGAAAATAAGAAACAAGATAATTATACCGGTGGTTGCATTTCTAATAGTTGTTGGCATAGTAGGATATTTTGCAATTTTTTCAGTTATAGAATCACTGACCGGACAAGGGATTGAAAGCGCTGCTACGCTGAATAAAGAGTCAATAAACGAAATGATAGATAATAGCGTAACATCAGTGAACGACGATTTGAACAGAGTGGCTAATAAAGCCTTGAGTATAGCTTCGTTATTTTCTAATGTCCCGACTGTGCAGGCTGCTTATGAGATAGCCTTATCTGGTGATATTGATGATGAGTACTCTCCGCAAAGTCAGGAGACAAGAGAGATTTTAAGGCGTGAAATAGGCCCGTTTATTGAAGGATACACAAGAAATACTTCCGAGCAGATACTTAAGCTCCATTTTCACTTACCGAATGCCCGCAGTCTGGTGAGATTATGGCGAGATGGCTATCAGACAACGAGAGACGGAGTTAAAGTTGATGTTTCGGATGATCTGTCATCCTTCAGGAATACTGTCATTGAGATCAATAAAGGCGATCATAAACCTATTACGGGAATTGAGATCGGACGGGGTGGTTTTGCTGTAAGAGGTATTGCACCAGTATATAGTTCTGATGGAAATATACTCGGCTCTTGTGAGGTTCTGTTTCCAATTTCAAATGTGATAAAAGTAGCGAAGAAATCAGATAATTTTAATTTTGCAGCATATATGGATATAAACAAGCTTGAAATTGCTAAATCTCTTCAGGATGCGGATAAATACCCCATTTTAGATGGGAAATATGTACGCACAGACTATACAGATGCAGAAATAACAGATTCACTAGTTGAATCTGATTTCCTTGATAAAGGGCATATCGGTATTGAAAAACAGGAAATCGATGGTTACTTCTGTACAGCTTTTCCTGTTACTGATTATTCCGGTGAGGCTGTAGGCGTAATGTTTCTCTCATACGATATTTCAAAACAACAGGCTGCGATAGTTGATATAAATGAAGAAAGCCATCGCCGACTACAATCTTTGGAAATCTCTTTTGCAATAGGGATAATAGTAATTATTTTACTGATTTTTTCAATTATTTTTATCGTTGTGCGAATAATATCGAAATCACTGGCTTATGCTTCTGATACAACCGTTAAGGTTGCGGGAGGTGATTTATCAATTACAATAGAATCCCGTTCAAAAGATGAAATAGGAACACTTTTACGTGCAATGCAGAAAATGAATAACAGGTTACGCGACGCAATGAATGAAGTACGCAATTCAGCAGTTGCAGTTACTCAAAGTAGTGGGCAGCTCGCGGAGGCGGCAGGGCAGATATCTCAGGGTGCAACAGAACAGGCAGCAAATGCTGAGGAAGTGTCTGCATCATTAGAACAGATGGGTGCTAATGTTCAGCAGAATGCCGACAATGCTGCTCTGACTGAGAAGATTGCAGCGAGAGCCGCCAAAGATGCTGAAGACGGCGGAAAGGTTGTAATTGAAGCAGTTGAAGCAATGAATGAGATAGCAAATAAAATTAATGTAATTGAAGAAATTGCAAGAAATACAAATCTTCTATCTCTTAACGCTGCTATCGAGGCGGCACGTGCGGGTGAGCATGGTAAAGGCTTTGCAGTTGTAGCTGCCGAGGTTGGAAAATTAGCCGCCAACAGCCAGAAAGCTGCGGCTGAAATCCTTGCTTTGGCAAAATCAACAGTAGCAAAGGCTGATGATGCAGGTGAAAAAATCCAGGCTATTGTTCCGGATATACAGAAAACTGCGGAGCTTATCAGTGAAATAAATGCATCAAGTACAGAGATGAACTCGGGAATCGGTCAGATTAGCCAGGCAATGGTAGAGCTTGATAAGGTTATACAGCAAAATGCAGCGGCGGCGGAAGAATCATCTTCGATGTCAGAAGAATTAACATCTCAAGCTCAACAATTGATAGATCTTGTAAGCTTCTTTAAATTAGACAACTCTAGTGGTGCCTCAATGTCTTCGAAAACTCCTGTAAAGGAGATAGCTGCACCGGTAATAGCAAAAAAAATAAATTATAGTGATGAGGGTTTTGAGGAATTTTAAAGTGGAAAAATGTATAAATGAAATGGAGAACGAAAAATGTCTGAAATTTTAGATGATAATCAATTTGTTACGTTTGAGATTGAAGAAGAGATTTATGCAATAGATGTGTTTAAAATAAGAGAGATTCTGGAGGTACCTGTTATAACCAAAGTACCTGGAATGCCGGAAATGATGAGGGGAATCATAAATATAAGAGGAGATGTTGTTCCGGTTTTTGATTTGAAGCAGAAATTTGGAGGTGTTAAAACCGAATTCGAAGAGGGTACTGCTATAATAGTGACTGAACTTAAAAAAGACGGTGAGGCTATACCTGTAGGGCTTTTAGCAGATGTG